>CAZUDC010000009.1:0-21760 GCA_964619105.1 uncultured Ruminococcus sp. | reverse complement strand
GTATCTTTATATTATATCTCTTTTTTGTTTAAATGTCAACAGTTTTGAGGGGAATTTTGAAAATTTCTGATTATTTTGAAATTGGGGTTTCAATCTATCAGATTTTTGTATACTCCCTCGTCAGCTCCTCCCAGTTATCAAGAGCTATCCATGCGATCTCGGGGTCATACATTATTTCAGTATTTTTTTCTATTTCACTGCGGCAGATATCAAGCGGGAGAGCCTTTCTGTATGCTCTTGCTGAAGCCATTGCGTCTATCGAATCGCATACGGCGATTATTCTTGCTCCGAGGGGGATCTCCTCGCCGATCGCTCCGAAGGGATAGCCCTTTCCGTCCCAGCGTTCGTGATGATGTAGGATTATTGCGGCTATTCTTGAAAAATGCTCCGATCTTGAAAGGATATCTGCGCCTATTTCGGGGTGCTTTTTCATAAGCGACCATTCCTCGTCATTCAGTCTGTCAGGCTTTAGCAGAACTCTGTCGGGAACTCCGATTTTGCCTATATCGTGAAGATGTCCTGCGATATGTATTTCCTGTGTTTCAAGTGGTGACAGGCTCATTTTTGCTGATAAAAAGCACGCCATATCGCTCACACGTCTGGAGTGATCTCCCGTATATGGATCTCTTGCGTCGAGGGCAGAGGTGATACATTCGACAAATTCGTGATATTCAAAGGTTGGTTCACAGTCACAGCTCATATGCATCATTCCCTTTCCGCTGTTGAATGACAGGCACAGCTATTCGGACAGCAGGAGCAATTACAGCCGCAAGAGGATCTGCCCTTTTTCTTATCCGTATAAAGCTTTCTTATTATAAGAAATACAATGCCTGCGACGATTATTCCGACTATTAATGTACCCATAGCAAAACCTCCGTTTTTATACTAAGCTTTAAACTGAAAGTGTACAAAAAATCAAACAAAAACTCGCATATATGGTTTTTTGTGCAGATTTTTTGTCTGCACTTTGATTAAAGATTAGTATTATGTATGCTGAAAAGCCGACTCGATGGGCGGCTTTTCAATATATGATGAATTTTTTTATACCTTTACCGATCTTGTAAGTCTATTGCTCTCCTTATAAGGACGAGCGAGCATATATACCATAAATGCAAGAAGAATAATTGCGATCACAAGACCGACAGGGTTTACAGCACCTGTAAAGAGAAGACCGAACTGATATATCATAAGTGAAATTGCGTAAGCGAAAATGCACTGATATGCAATTGCGAATGCTGTCCATTTTGCATTGTTCATTTCACGCTTGATAGCACCCATTGCGGCAAAGCAGGGAGCGCAGAGAAGATTGAACACGAGGAACGAATAACCTGAAAGCGCTGTAAAATCTGAGGTCATAAGCTGCCAGATCTCCTCACCGTTTTCGGAAAGCTCACCGCCGAAGTGGTAAAGCGTGCCGAAGGCTGCAACGACATTTTCTTTTGCGATAAGACCTGTCACAGCGGCAACGGCGGATTTCCAGTTGCCCCAGCCGAGAGGTGCGAATAGCGGTGCGATAACTCCGCCTACAGCTGCAAGAACGGAATTGTCGAGATCCTCGATCATACCGAATGAACCGTTTTCAACTCCGAAGCTCTGCATGAACCAGAGTACGATCGTTGAAAGGAGGATAATAGTACCGGCCTTTTTGATAAACGACCAGCCGCGCTCCCACATTGAGCGGAGGATGTTTCCTACTGTCGGGAGATGGTAAGCGGGAAGCTCCATAACAAACGGAGCAGGGTCGCCCGAGAACATTTTTGTCTTTTTGAGCATAATGCCCGAAATAACGATAGCCGTCATACCGATAAAGTATGCAGAGGTTGCTACCCAGCCTGCATTATCAAAGAGAGCACCTGCAATAAGACCGATTATTGGGAGCTTTGCACCGCAGGGAATAAAGGTTGTTGTCATAATAGTCATTCTGCGGTCGCGTTCGTTTTCAATTGTACGGCTTGCCATAATACCGGGAACGCCGCAGCCTGTACCGATGAGCATTGGGATAAACGATTTACCTGAAAGACCGAATTTTCTGAAAATTCTATCCATAACAAAGGCAATTCTTGCCATATAGCCGCAGCTTTCGAGGAATGCAAGGAAAATGAACAGCACGAGCATCTGCGGAACAAATCCAAGCACCGCACCGACGCCGCCGATGATACCGTCAACGATAAGACCGGAGAGCCAGTCTGCACAGCCTATATTTTCAAGCAATGCTGCCGCACCCGGAAGTACCCATTCGCCGAAGAACACATCATTCACCCAGTCGGTTGCCCAACCGCCGATTGTTGTTATCGAAACATAGTAAACGATAAACATAACAACAGCAAAAATCGGAAGTGCAAGCCAACGGTTAGTAACGATTTTGTCTATTTTATCTGAAACGGTTATTCCGCCGTTATTTTTCTTTTTAAGGCAGCCTTTTATAATAGTACCTATATAAATATAACGTTCATTTGTGATAATGCTTTCGCTGTCGTCGTCCATTTCCTTTTCAGCGGCGGCAATATCAGATTCAATATGAGCTTTATCCTTCGGTGAGATGTTAAGTGCTTCATAAACCTTTTCGTCACGTTCAAAAAGCTTTATTGCGTACCATCTCTGCTGTTCCTCGGGGATATTATGAAGGACATATTCCTCGATATGAGCGACAGCGTGTTCAACACAACCGCAGAAGCTATGCTGGGGAATTGCTTTTGCACCGGATTTTGCCGCCTCGACAGCCGCATTTGCAGCCGCATCGATCCCTGTACCCTTGAGAGCGGATATTTCAACTACCTTGCAGCCAAGCTCCTTGGAAAGCTGTTCGATATTGATCTTATCACCGTTTTTGCGTACAACGTCCATCATGTTTACAGCACACACAACAGGAATCCCGAGTTCTACAAGCTGTGTTGTGAGATAAAGGTTACGTTCAAGGTTGGTTCCGTCGATAATGTTAAGTATTGCATTTGGGCGTTCGTTAATAAGATAATTTCTTGCAACAACCTCCTCAAGTGTATAAGGTGAAAGTGAGTAAATACCGGGAAGGTCGGTGATTATAACGTCCTTATTGCTTTTAAGCTTACCCTCTTTTTTTTCAACGGTTACACCGGGCCAGTTGCCGACAAACTGATTTGAGCCTGTAAGTGTGTTGAAAAGGGTTGTTTTTCCTGCATTCGGATTGCCTGCAAGAGCTATTTTGATTTCCATACGATCAGTTATCCTTTCATAAAGTTAGATAATGCTAATAAGGTTAGGAGAAGCTAACCTTGATGTAACTTAGGCAAGATGTCCCCCGTCTCTAAATTGAACTTCATTCAATTCGGCGGCGGGTTCCATTTACTGTTCAGTGGGAGTTCAATCTCCCACTGAACATAGGTTGGCTTCGCCAACCCTTGCCACGTTAAATGACGGGGCAAGCCCCTTATTGAAAAATTATTTGCTGACTTCTATCAGCTCAGCGTCAGCCTTTCTAAGCGAAAGCTCATAGCCGCGGACAGTTACTTCGATCGGATCGCCGAGCGGTGCGACCTTGCGGATATAAATTTCCGTGCCCTTAGTAATGCCCATATCCATAATTCTTCGCTTTACAGCACCCTCACCGCTGAGCTTTTTTACGGTAACAGATGTTCCGAGCTTTGCGTCCTTAAGCGTCATACCAATCTCTCCTTACACCATAATTTTGCAAGCCATTTCCTTTGAAACGGCAACTCTTGAATTTTTGACATTGACGATAACGTTACCGCCGATCTCGTTTACAACAGTGACTGCACCGCCTGCAACAAAGCCAAGACTTTCAAGAAACTGTTTTGTATCGGGATTCCCTCCGATTTTTCTGATAATGTTTTCCTCACCCGAAGTGGCAAGCGTCAGCGGCACCATAAAAACACTCCCTTGCTGTTAGCAAAAGCTAACATATTATCATCAATATTGGTTAGATGTGCCTAACTCCTAACCAAATATAAGTTTAATCCTTTTTTTTCATTTTGTCAAGGGCTTTTTTGGTAAATATCCATTTTTGTATATATGCACATATCAAAAGGGTTTATCATAATGATTTTTAGTGAAAGATAATGCGGTGATAGGCCTTAAATCTAAGGAACTGCTGATTAATACGTTTCTGTCGTTTTTCAAAATGTCCTCAAAGGCGTAAACTCGTACATTTTTTTAAACGACGAAACGAACGCTTCGCTTTATTCAGCGGATTCCTAAGCCTATCTCCGTATATTAATAATATTATCGAATATCGTTGATTATTTTCTCACAAATGCTTTTAACCTGAAGCTCAACAAGCTCGTTTATATGCTTTTCGACAGCCTTATATCCTGATGGATTTCCTGCATAGCCTAATGGCACGGCTTCTCTTGCTGATGATCCGCCCCGGAGCCATTTTTCCAAACCGTTTCCGTCCAGTGATGATGAGCTTAATTTCAAAGCCATATCTGCATTTACCTGTTCGGGGCAAAAATACTTCATAACAGCCGTTTCGAATGCTCCGGCGTGTATGTCAAGCAGGTCTTGTTCCCGTGGGTCAGCTTCTTCAAACCATTCAAGCGGATATGGAGGGTCAAAAGCTGTCAGGAAGCCTTCATTGCCTGTCCAGCAGTGCAGTTTTAGCTCCATAGCCTCCAGAACAAGCCTTGCGGATATATTAAGCTCTGAATTGGCTCGCTTTATTGCTTCTATAATTGAATCTATATGCAGGCTGTCGCCGTGATAATTGAAGCAAAAAATTTTATTAAATCCGAAATTATTAAGATTTCCAAGTATTTCAAATATAACCTGTGACATAGTTCCGGGTGAAAGGGAAAAGCTCCCTGCAAATCCGCTCGTGCAATGATTGACTCCCCAATAATAGGGCGGTGCGATAATGCTTTCACAACCGAGAGAATACAGCTTTTCTTTTACTTTTACGCAAATAGTGTGGCTCCAGTTGATATCCGAACCAAGCGAAATATGCGGTCCGTGTTCCTCGATTACTCCTAACGGAAATAAAACTATTGCCTCTCTTTTGGCATAGTCCTCGATTTCCTGCCAGTTATTCAGAACCATCGTTTCTGAAAAAATAGATTTCATTGATTCAGCCTCCGTTCAATCCTTTTCTTCATATTGCTTTATGCCCGAAATAAGAATATCAAGTGACATTTCAAAGCTTTTTTCTATCGAAACAGGATTTCCGAATGAATTATTATTAACAAGCATTGAAAAGCCCTGTAAAAAGCTTCGCAATGTGCGGATAATATGCTCGGTATTTTCCTGTGAAATATAGACGCTTTTGAATATCCTGTAGATAGCCTCAAACATTCTGTCGGTGGTTTGGTTATTATCCTCGCTTGCGTATTTGTTGTACCATAGCATTACTTCAAATATTCCTGGATTTTCGGTTGCAAAGGAATAAAAGGCATTGCACATAGCACGGATCGCGTCATAACCGTTGATACCTGCCACACTTTGCAGCATTTGCTTTTCAAGCATTTTCCAGCCGTAATTCATAATGTCCGTTTTAAGCTCGTCAAAGCTTTCTATATGGTTATATAGTGAAGCGGCTCTAATTCCAAGCTCGTCCGCAAGACTTCTGACTGTGATATTATTTATGCCGATCTGATTTGCCTTTTGGGCGGCAAATTCAACTATTTTTTTCTTATTTAGACCTACTTTTGCCATATTTATCACCACGCTCAACTTACTTTATTGGTATTATAACTAACAATGTTAGTTTTGTCAAGAGGGATTTTGAAATATAGAATAGTTTATACGAAACACCATTTAAAAATTGGAAAAAATCAAGCCGACAATCTCGGATATATTGGTTTTCAACACAGTTTTTTTCCTATATTTTTTTGTGTTAAGGAATCCGCTGATTAAAGTAAAGCATTCGTTTCGTCGTTAAAAAAAATGTACGAGTTTACGCCTTTGAGTACATTTTGAAAAACGACAGAAACGTATTGGTCAGCGGTTCCTCAGTATTATAGCTTTCTTCAATTTTTATGATATAGGATCAAAAAATCACCATATCCCGCAAAAAGGATATGGTGATTGAATGCCTCGGCTTTTTTATCAAAGCTCTGCGATGACTTCGACTTCTACCTTTACTCCCTTTGGAAGCTTTGCAACCTCTACGCAGGAGCGTGCAGGCTTATTGGTGAAATATTCGCCGTAAACAGCGTTGAATGCGGCAAAATCGTTGATATCGTCAAGGAAGCATACGGTTTTTACTGCTTTTTCAAGTGATGTACCGGCTTCTGCAAGCACCGCCTTAAGGTTTTCGCAAACCTGCTTGGTTTGTGCTTCGATACCCTCTGCGTCAACGCTTCCTGTTGCAGGGTTGATAGCGATCTGACCTGATGTGAAAACAAGTCCTCCGACCTTTACAGCCTGTGAATATGGTCCGATTGCGTCGGGTGCGTTTTTAGTATAAACCTTTTCCATCTTTAATTCCTCCGTTTAATTATTTGTAAGTATAAAGCCTGCGTTTGTAAGAGCGGTTTTTATCTCGTTTATATGGTCGAAATTTCTTGTTTCAAGAAGTATTCTTAAATAACAGCCGTTGATATCCGAACCCTCGCTTGCACGTTCGTGGTGGATAGAGATTACATTGCCGCCCTTTTCTGCAATGATATCGGAAACTCCCTTGAGCTGACCCGGCTTATCGATAAGCTCGATACAGAACTGAGCTGTTCTTCCCGATGTGAGCAGACCTCTCTTGATGACCTTGGAGAGGATAGTAACGTCAATGTTGCCGCCCGAAACAAGGCATACAACGTTTTTGCCCTCAATTTCGGGGATTTTATCAAACATTACTGCGGCAACGGGAACTGCGCCTGCACCCTCGGAGATAAGCTTCTGCTGTTCGATAAGGGCAAGTATAGCTGCGGCAATTTCGTCATCACTTACGGTTACGATCTTATCGACATATTTGCTGACGTAATTGAATGTATTTTCGCCTGGTTCTTTTACCTTGATGCCGTCTGCAACGGTGGAAACGCTGTCAAGACATTCGATCTGACCATGTTCTATAGACTGGAGCATACTTGGAGCGCCGCTTGCCTGAACGCCGTAAATCTTTATTTCGGGGCGAAGACTCTTGAGGGTGAATGCAACGCCTGAAATCAATCCGCCGCCGCCTATAGGAACGACAACAGCGTCAATTTTTTCAAGCTGTTCAAGAATTTCAAGGGCGATAGTACCCTGACCTGCGATAACATAGTCATCGTCAAATGGGTGGATAAAGGTATATCCCTTTTCATCACGCAGGCTGATCGCTTTAGCATATGCGTCGTCATAAACGCCTTCAACAAGGCATATTTCCGCACCGTATGAGCGAGTTGCCTCGATTTTTGAGATAGGTGCGGAGTCGGGCAGGCAGATTATAGACTTAATACCGTTTTTTGCAGCGGCAAGAGCAACACCCTGAGCGTGATTTCCTGCGCTGCAGGCAATAACTCCCTTAGCCTTTTCCTCATCGGAAAGCTGTGATATTTTATAATAAGCGCCTCTGACCTTGAATGAGCCTGTAACCTGCAAATTTTCTGTTTTAAGATAGACGTTGCACCCCGGTTTTATCTTCGGGGCAAAAATGAGGTCGGTTTTGCGGACAACCTCCTTAAGCTTATGTGAAGCCTTGTAAACACTATCCAGAGTAAGCATAGCAAATTTCTCCTTAACATAATCATAGTAAAAAAGCTCCCACCTCATTCAAGAGGTGAGAGCATAAAGCTGACACGGTACCACTCTTGTTGCTGTAAAAACAGCCACTCGATTCTCTGTAACGGGAGAACCCGTCAAAGCCTGAAAATTCGGCTCTGCCGCTCGGGGGTGATCCGAACGAACTGCTTTCAAACGGCTTTCACCAAAACGCCGCCTCTCTTTATGAAAGACCCTGCTTGTTCCGTCCCCGTCAACGCATTTACTGACATTTTTATTATAAACCTGCTTTTTATATTTGTCAAGAACAAATTATTAATTTTTGTAAATAATATGGGAAACCGCATTGGATCTGACATAAAAATGCAGGGAATGGGTTTCCCGACCTGTGGTAAAAAATATCCGTGAGGGGAAACGCTACCTTAATTTGCGATTGAATTTCCCGTATAAAGCTGGTAATATCTGCCCTTTTCTTCAATAAGCTTATCGTGAGTACCTCTTTCGATTATCCTGCCCTGTTCAAGAACCATTATACAGTCGGAATTTTTTACCGTGGAAAGACGGTGGGCGATAACAAAGGTCGTTCTGCCGTACATAAGTCCGTCAGTACCTCTTTGGACAAGCGTTTCCGTTCTTGTATCGATGGACGAGGTCGCTTCGTCGAGGATAAGTGCAGGAGGATCTGCAACTGCGGCACGGGCGATAGCGAGGAGCTGACGCTGACCCTGTGAAAGGTTTGCACCATCGCCTGTGAGCATGGTATTATATCCGTCGGGAAGACGCTTTATAAAGCTATGGGCATTGGCAAGCTTCGCTGCTGCGATACATTCATCATCGTTTGCGTCAAGTCTGCCGTAGCGGATATTATCCATAACAGTGCCTGTGAAAAGGTGCGTATCCTGAAGAACGATGCCGAGCGAACGGCGGAGGTCGGCTTTCTTTATCTTATTGATATTTATTCCGTCATAACGTATCTTTCCATCCTGAATATCGTAGAAGCGGTTGATAAGGTTGGTGATAGTTGTTTTGCCTGCACCTGTGCTTCCGACAAAAGCGATCTTCTGACCTGGCTCTGCGGATATTTTTACATTATGGAGTACGATTTTATCATCGTTATATCCGAAATCGACATCATCGAAAACAATGCGTCCTTCAAGTCTGGTATAGGTTGTTGTACCGTCCTCATGGGGGTGCTTCCAGGCCCAAAGACCTGTTCTTTCGTCGCATTCCTCAAGCTCGCCGTTTCTGTTTTCCTTGGCATTGACAAGCTCGACATAGCCATCGTCCGTTTCAGGCTTTTCATCGATAAGGTCGAATACTCGCTTTGCACCTGCCATAGCCATAATGATAGAGTTTATCTGCTGGCTGACCTCGGAAATGGGTCGGCTGAAATTCTTGTTGAGCGTGAGGAAGGATATAAGAGTACCGAGAGTCAGTCCCGAAATTCCTGTGAGGGCAAGGACCGCACCGAGAATCGAACATAGAACATAGCTGATATGACCGAGGTTTGAGTTAACAGGCATCATAATGTTTGCGAACCGGTTTGCACTTTCCGCACTTGCACGAAGCTCATCGTTAAGCTTGTTAAATTCTTCCTTTGCTTTATCCTCGTGGCAGAAGACCTTAACGACCTTCTGACCCTCGAGCATTTCTTCAATATAGCCGTTTACAGTACCGAGATCCTTTTGCTGCTTGATGAAGAATGTGGAGGATTTTGCACCGAGCTTTGCCGAAACAAAGAACATAACTCCTACCATTGCAACTGTAAGTATGGTAAGCGGAATATTAAGCACTATCATACTTACAAAGGTTGTGATAACGGTAATGGTCGAATTGATAAGCTGTGGGATGCTTTGTCCGATAAGCTGACGGAGGGTATCTATATCGTTGGTATAGATCGACATAATATCGCCGTGAGCGTGGGTGTCGAAATACTTGATTGGGAGCGTTTCCATATGGGTGAAAAGATCGTTCCGCAGATTTCTGAGAGTTCCCTGTGTAACGTTTACCATGATCCTGTTATAGGAATATGCTGTTATAATTCCGACAGCATAAACTCCGATAAGACGGAATATCGCACCTGCAAGCGGAGCAAAATCAGGCTCAAGACCTGCCGCCTTCTGCTCTGTCAGAGGAATGATATATTCATCGACAAGCTCACGCATGAACAGTGTTCCGTACAGGGTGGTTACAGAGGTTACGATGATACATATAACAACTATTATAAAATGAAGCGTGTAATTTTTCAGCATATATCCGAGGATACGCTTTAAAGAGCTTGTGTCCATATTTTTTACATTTTTGAAGTCCATTGGAGGCCTTCCGTTTTGTCTTGGACCCGGCATATTAATCTCTCCTTTCGTCAGTCGGCAGACGGCTCGTCAAAGTCGCCGCTTCCGCCTGTCTGTGCTTCATAGATTTCCTTATAAATCTCATTTGTTTCAAGCAGCTTTTCGTGTGTATCAAATCCGCTTACAGCACCGTCATCAAGGACGAGTATTCTGTCAGCGTCCTTGACCGAGGAAATACGCTGTGAAATGATGATTTTTGTTGTTCCCGGGATTCTTTCTGCGAATGCCTGACGTATCTTTGAATCGGTCGCAGTATCGACTGCACTCGTTGAATCGTCAAGGATAAGGACCTTTGGGTTTTTGAGCAATGCTCTTGCGATACAAAGACGCTGCTTCTGACCGCCTGAAACGTTTGAACCGCCTTGTTCGATATGAGTATTATATCCATCGGGGAAGCGTTCGATAAATTCATCTGCACAGGCAAGCTTACATACTGCACGGCATTCCTCTTCGGTTGCGTTTTCGTTGCCCCAGCGGAGGTTATCGAGGATAGAGCCTGAGAAAAGTACATTTTTCTGGAGAACAACGGCAACGCTGTTTCTGAGAGTTTCAAGGTCGTATTCCTTAACATCCCTTCCGCCGACGAAAACGCTTCCGTCTGAAACGTCATAAAGCCGGCTGATGAGGTTTACAAGGCTTGATTTTCCGCAGCCTGTTCCACCGATGATACCGATAGTTTCGCCTGCATCAATATGAATATCGATATCGTTGAGGATATTTTCCTCGCTTGTATTGGAATAGGTGAAATTAACGTGGTTAAAGTCTATCCTGCCGTCGGAAATAACCGTTTCGGGATTTTCGGGATTGACAATATCAGGCTGTTCGTTGATAACCTCTGCGATACGCTTTCCGCTTGCTTCGCTCATTGTGAGCATAACAAAGATCATAGAGAGCATCATAAGCGACATAAGAACGCTCATTACATAGGAGAAAAGCGATGTCAATTCGCCCGTTGTAAGGCTTCCGGCAACGATGAATTTCGCACCGACCCATGATATAAGTATGATACACATATAAACAACGAACATCATTATCGGGTTATTGAGTGCGATAAGGCTTTCCGCTTTAACAAACATCTTGTAAATAGCGTTTGAGGCATTTCTGAACTTTTCACTTTCGTGATCCTCGCGTACAAAAGCCTTTACAACTCTGACTGCCGATACGTTTTCCTGCACGCTTGCGTTAAGATCGTCATATTTTCTGAAAACGACCTCGAAAAGCTTTGAAACCTTACTGATAATGGTGAAAAGCGCAATTGCAAGGAATACAAGGGCAACAAGGAATATAAGGCTGAGCCTTCCGTTGATGACAATACACATTACAAGACTGCATATCAGTGTGAAGGGCGCTCTTACAGCGATTCTTATCAGCATCTGAAAAGCGTTCTGCACGTTTGTAACGTCTGTAGTCATTCTTGTGATAAGACCTGCGGTGCTGTATTTGTCGATATTTGAAAATGAGTAACGCTGTATGCTTTCATACATTGCATGACGCAGGTTGCACGCAAACCCCGTTGAAGCTGTTGCGGCAAATTTACCTGCAAGAACGCCGCATACAAGACTAAGTCCTGCAACAACAACCATAATAAGTCCGTATGCGATAACAGCGTTAAGATTGCCTGCTGAAATTCCGTCGTCGATTATTTTTGCTGTAATAAGCGGAATGATGACTTCAAGCAGAACCTCGAGTGCGATAAATATCGGAGTGAGGATGGTTTGTTTTTTGTACTGTTTGATCTGTGCTATAAGTGTTTTTATCACAGCACATACCTCCTTTATATATTTTTCATATTTGAGAGAATGGTTTTAAGTCCGCTGCTGATGATATCCAGCTCATCGCCTGAAATCCCACTGAATACGGCATTTTCAAGGGAAGCCTTGTCATTTCTGATATATTCGGCAAAATCTACAGCCTTTGGAGTAAGTCCCAGCTGCTTTTTTCTGTCGTCACCCTCAACGGAGTCCATTCTTAAATACCCTTTTTTCTTCATTCCCTTTAAGAGCAGGGAAACTGAGGCTCTTGAGGTTCCGAGTATTTCGCAAAGATCGGTCGAACAGAAATCCGTACCCCTGTTTTCATAAATATACATCAGACAGAAGCACTGTGCGGAGGTCAGACCGCCTTTTTCGCCGAGCGTGCGGCAATGATTTTCCATAGCGGTGGATATCTGCCGTATTGATTCAAAAATACCCGAATGTTCCATTTTTTCAACTCCTTTCACCAATACTGTAGTAGTATTATAGCAAATTTGTAAATAGATTAAAAGCAGAATATTGTGATATAAAATAGTTTGTTTTGTTAACAATCAGCGTGTTAAACAAATTTTCACACAGCTTTCACACGCTTTTGTTTGATATGACGGTTCACAAGAGTTAGAAAAAGTATATAATAAGTATGATAAAAAGTCATAATTTGGTGGTATAATATAGTATAATTGTGACCGCCGAGGGGAGTGAGCCTGTGCCGACTAAAAATCAGAATGAAGACGATCGCCTTAACTGGAGATATCAGGATAAGGCATATAACGAAATATTCAAGGCGTGGAGAAAAAAGCGCCGCGATTCTGTCGGCTTCTTTTATGTCGATAACCCGAATGAGCTGACCTATCTGGACGGCTATGGCTTTGTAAGGGATTATCCTGAAGCGGCGGAACGCAAATCCTTGAAAAATGTGCTGAATGTTATCGGTGTGACGATGATAATAGTCGGCTTTTTTGATATTTTTCACAGGTATGTTATGCCAGGGCTGCTGACCTCGTTCGGTGCGGATATATATTTTGACAGATATACCAAGGTTTTTTACGGGAACGAATGGCTGTTGGTCCTTATTGACGCAGTTATGAGCATTTTAAAAAGGCTTATGGCATTCTTTTATATTTATAAAAAAATGAAAATGCCCATAAGGGTAATGATCCCGACAAGGATCTCAAATAAAACGCTTTTCAATTATTCCGTGCCTGTGATGATGTTCGTTTCGGGGTTGTTTGCAGTCGCTTCAGCGATTTGTGGAAGTATATTTAAAACAGTGGGAGTTGCCAGCAGGAAGCTTTTTGATATTCCTGAAAATAAGGCAGTGCTGCTGCTTTATCTGATCATTCATATAATAATTATCCCCATAATCAGCGAGCTTCATACAAGAGGTGCGCTATTGCAGCTTTTAAGGCAGTTCGGTGATGGCTTTGCGATAATAGTTACAGCGGCTCTTACGGCTTTGATAACCTACAACGTCAATGTTTTCTGCTATTCGTTCGTGACAGCTATTGTTATAGGCTATTTTACCGTCAGAACAGGCTCGGTTATAACTGCGGTTATCATGAGAATAATTGCACAGGCGATCTCCTACGGATTATTTTTGCTTGATGAAATGCTTGAAGGCAAGGTTCGTCTTATTGCAATAGCCGGCGTTATATTCATATTTATTGCAATCGGACTGGTTTTCTTTATAAAGCTTCTCAATAGGCACAGCGACAGCTTTGCTCTTGCGTTTAAAATAAGATACCTCGGCTTTATGGATAAGCTTGGAGCAATGGCTTCGTCGATCCCTGTTGTTGTCGGATTTACGGTTATTATTATCCATACTATATTAAATATAAAGCTTGAATTATGATGAAAAATGATGAATACTATATAAAAAGAGCGATGAAGCTTGCAGAGGAGGCTGCTCTGGAGGGTGAAGCTCCGATAGGTGCGGTCATCGTGCGGAAAAAGGACGGCGAAATTGTCGGCGAGGGGAGAAATACCCGTGAAAGCGGCAGGACTGCGCTCGGACACGCTGAAATTTCCGCAATTGCCAACGCTTGTGAAAGGTTAGGCGGTTGGCGGCTTTCGGGCTGTGAAATGTTCGTCACGCTTGAACCCTGTCCGATGTGTTCGGGAGCAATAATGGCGGCAAGGCTCGACAGAGCCGTTTTCGGAGCATATGACGATAAAAAAGGTTATGCAGGTTCAAAGGGAAACCTTTTTGAACTTTGCGGAAGTGATACTATTATAAAAGGCGGAGTTCTTCGGGAGGAATGCTCCGAACAGCTGAAATTATTTTTTGGAGCGTTAAGGAGAAAGAAAAAGGGCATGAACAATATCAGACTCATACAGATAAAATCTGCGGAGCAGGTAAAACAGCTTGCGGTGATCGCCGATGAAATATGGCACGAATTTTTCCCTGCGATACTTTCAGCGGAGCAGATAGATTATATGGTCGAAAAATTCCAGTCGGAAAAGGCGATATCCGAACAGCTGAAAAATGACGGCTATGAATACTATTATATACATCGCAACGGAGTTCATATCGGAGAAAGAAAAAGGGCATGAACAATATCAGACTCATACAGATAAAATCTGCGGAGCAGGTAAAACAGCTTGCGGTGATCGCCGATGAAATATGGCACGAATTTTTCCCTGCGATACTTTCAGCGGAGCAGATAGATTATATGGTCGAAAAATTCCAGTCGGAAAAGGCGATATCCGAACAGCTGAAAAATGACGGCTATGAATACTATTATATACATCGCAACGGAGTTCATATCGGATATACCGCAATAAAAAATGACGGAAACAGGCTTTTTCTGTCAAAGCTTTATTTAAAAAAGGAATACCGCGGAAGGGGCTATGCTTCGGCGGCATTCGGGATGATAAAAAGCATCGCAAGGGAGCGTTCGCTTGACGGGATATGGCTCACCGTGAATAAATATAACGAAAACGCAGTCAAAGCATATGAAAAGCTTGGGTTTAAGCGTATCGGTGAGGGAGTGGCCGATATTGGAAACGGCTTCGTGATGGACGATTATTTCTATCAGTACGATGTTGCCAACATTCGGAGCATAAAAGCAGAGGACAGGCAGTTTTTTCTTGAAACGGCTGATAAATTTTACCATACGGAGGCAGTTGAAAAGCCTTTGCCGATGAAAAAGCTTGAAGCGATATTTGATGAAATGCTCCGCTCGGACGTTTATATCGAGGGCTATATTCTGACCTGCGGCGGAGAAAAGGCAGGCTATGCGGCAATTGCAAAAACCTTTCAGACGGAGAGCGCCGCTCTTACGGTCTGGATAGAGGATCTGTTCATTCTGCCCGAATATAGAGGAAAGGGGATTGGAAAAGCTTTTTTTGAAACGCTTTTCAGCAAATATGACAGCTCTGTCGGAAGATATCGCCTTGAAGTCGAACCTGAAAATGAAATTGCATACGATCTGTATAAAAAGCTTGGTTTTCGTGAGCTTGGATATACGCAAATGATAAAGGAGATGAATTAAAATGTCGATCAGATTTTATAACGCAGGGATTTTGTCCTTTGAGAACGGCATAAGCTTCGGTGAGGTTCATGTTAAAGACGGTAAGATAACCTATGCCGGAGATAACCCAACCGAAGGAAATTTAGAAAAATTTGACCGTGAGATAAACCTTAACGGCAATCTGATAATGCCCTCGTTCAAAAATGCCCACACCCATTCGGCAATGACCTTCCTGCGTTCCTATGCGGATGATATGTCCTTGCAGGACTGGCTTTTCAAGCAGGTTTTCCCGATGGAGGCAAAGCTTACGGGCGAGGATATTTACACCTTTTCCAAGATAGCCTTTGCGGAATATCTCACAAGCGGCATCACGGCGAATTTTGATATGTATTTTGAACCCGGATATATGGCGGCGGCGAGCGAGGAAACAGGCATAAGGACGGTAATGTGCGGAGCTGTTTCGGGAAATGCCGATGAATGCGACTTTGCTCTTAATAAGCTTGAAGCATTATACAATAAGTATAAGGACAGAAGCGAATTTGTAAGCTATCGTCTTGGTTTTCACGCTGAATATACAACAGACGCTTCTATTATAAAGGGAATAGGTGAGCTTGCGAAAAAATATAAAGCCCCCGTTTATACGCATAACAGCGAAACCCTTTCCGAAACAAGGGAGTGCGCCGAGCGGCATGGTCTTACCCCGACGGAGCTTTTTGAAAAATCGGGCATTTTTGAATACGGCGGCGGCGGCTTCCACTGCGTTTATATGACTGATAACGATATCGAAATTTTCCGCAGGAGAGGTCTTTGGGCGGTGACGAATCCATGCTCGAACGCAAAGCTTGCAAGCGGCATCGCTCCTCTTGAAAAAATGGCGGAAAGGGGAGTGCGCCTTGCAATAGGAACGGACGGTGCGGCAAGCAATAACGCACTGGATATGTTCAGAGAGATGTACCTTGCGGCAGTTTTGCAAAAGCTCCAGTTAAAGGACGCTTCTGCGATGTCTGCGGACAAAATACTGAAAATGGCGGCAAACGGCTCTGCAAGGGCAATGGGACTTGACGACTGCGATGATATAGCTGTCGGAAAGAAAGCCGATCTTATCGTTATCGACCTTAACGCTCCGAATATGCGGCCATTGCATAATATAGAAAAAAATCTTGTATACAGTGGCTCAAAGCAGAACGTGCTTATGACGGTATGCGCAGGAAAAATTCTCTATGAAAACGGCGAATTCAAAACGATCGACCTTGAAAAGACATATGCCGAGGCAGAGGAACGCATTAAGCGAATGATAAATGAATAAGGAGAATATAATTATGAGATTCCATCTTCCAAGCTTTACACAGCATTACAGTCTTAATAAGCTGATGATAGAATATATCAGAGATATCCCCGGTTATTTCGTTGACGGATTGGAAATTGCGTCCGTTTTCGGCTGCTTTGATGGCTCTCTCTGGAACGGCGGCAGATGCGTAAATGGTGCTTTTGACCGCAGAATGACCGAAGCGGTGCTAAAAACCTTTGACGAGCTTAAAATACCTCTCCGATTCACGTTTACTAACCCATTGCTCTGACCTGCGGCGGAGAAAAGGCAGGCTATGCGGCAATTGCAAAAACCTTTCAGACGGAGAGCGCCGCTCTTACGGTCTGGATAGAGGATCTGTTCATTCTGCCCGAATATAGAGGAAAGGGGATTGGAAAAGCTTTTTTTGAAACGCTTTTCAGCAAATATGACAGCTCTGTCGGAAGATATCGCCTTGAAGTCGAACCTGAAAATGAAATTGCATACGATCTGTATAAAAAGCTTGGTTTTCGTGAGCTTGGATATACGCAAATGATAAAGGAGATGAATTAAAATGTCGATCAGATTTTATAACGCAGGGATTTTGTCCTTTGAGAACGGCATAAGCTTCGGTGAGGTTCATGTTAAAGACGGTAAGATAACCTATGCCGGAGATAACCCAACCGAAGGAAATTTAGAAAAATTTGACCGTGAGATAAACCTTAACGGCAATCTGATAATGCCCTCGTTCAAAAATGCCCACACCCATTCGGCAATGACCTTCCTGCGTTCCTATGCGGATGATATGTCCTTGCAGGACTGGCTTTTCAAGCAGGTTTTCCCGATGGAGGCAAAGCTTACGGGCGAGGATATTTACACCTTTTCCAAGATAGCCTTTGCGGAATATCTCACAAGCGGCATCACGGCGAATTTTGATATGTATTTTGAACCCGGATATATGGCGGCGGCGAGCGAGGAAACAGGCATAAGGACGGTAATGTGCGGAGCTGTTTCGGGAAATGCCGATGAATGCGACTTTGCTCTTAATAAGCTTGAAGCATTATACAATAAGTATAAGGACAGAAGCGAATTTGTAAGCTATCGTCTTGGTTTTCACGCTGAATATACAACAGACGCTTCTATTATAAAGGGAATAGGTGAGCTTGCGAAAAAATATAAAGCCCCCGTTTATACGCATAACAGCGAAACCCTTTCCGAAACAAGGGAGTGCGCCGAGCGGCATGGTCTTACCCCGACGGAGCTTTTTGAAAAATCGGGCATTTTTGAATACGGCGGCGGCGGCTTCCACTGCGTTTATATGACTGATAACGATATCGAAATTTTCCGCAGGAGAGGTCTTTGGGCGGTGACGAATCCATGCTCGAACGCAAAGCTTGCAAGCGGCATCGCTCCTCTTGAAAAAATGGCGGAAAGGGGAGTGCGCCTTGCAATAGGAACGGACGGTGCGGCAAGCAATAACGCACTGGATATGTTCAGAGAGATGTACCTTGCGGCAGTTTTGCAAAAGCTCCAGTTAAAGGACGCTTCTGCGATGTCTGCGGACAAAATACTGAAAATGGCGGCAAACGGCTCTGCAAGGGCAATGGGACTTGACGACTGCGATGATATAGCTGTCGGAAAGAAAGCCGATCTTATCGTTATCGACCTTAACGCTCCGAATATGCGGCCATTGCATAATATAGAAAAAAATCTTGTATACAGTGGCTCAAAGCAGAACGTGCTTATGACGGTATGCGCAGGAAAAATTCTCTATGAAAACGGCGAATTCAAAACGATCGACCTTGAAAAGACATATGCCGAGGCAGAGGAACGCATTAAGCGAATGATAAATGAATAAGGAGAATATAATTATGAGATTCCATCTTCCAAGCTTTACACAGCATTACAGTCTTAATAAGCTGATGATAGAATATATCAGAGATATCCCCGGTTATTTCGTTGACGGATTGGAAATTGCGTCCGTTTTCGGCTGCTTTGATGGCTCTCTCTGGAACGGCGGCAGATGCGTAAATGGTGCTTTTGACCGCAGAATGACCGAAGCGGTGCTAAAAACCTTTGACGAGCTTAAAATACCTCTCCGATTCACGTTTACTAACCCATTGCTCACAGAAGAGCATTTATCGGATAAAAACTGCAACGAGATACTGAAAATGGCTGATAACGGCTTGAATCAGGTCATCGTTATGAGCGAAATGCTGGAAAATTATATCCGTGAAAATTATCCGAATTATAAAATAACCTCCTCTACCTGCAAGGAAATAAGGGACATGGACGGCGTAAATGCGGAGCTTGATAAGCCTTACAGCCTTGTTGTTCTCGATTATAACTGGAACAATAAATTTGAAGAGCTTGAAAAAATAAAGGATAAGGCACGCTGTGAAATATTGGTGAACGCTCTCTGTCAGCCGAACTGCCCGCGCAGGGGCGAGCATTACAGGGCGATAGGCAAGGTTCAGATCGACCGATGCAATGCCGCATATGCCGCAGTCGGAGGAAGGCTTACCTTCAAGGATTTTGAATGTCCGTTTATGAGCAGATCGATATATGACATAACAGGACTTTCAACCTTCATTTCGCCCGAAGCGATAAGGGATAAGTATATCCCGATGGGCTTCAATGAGTTCAAGCTCGAAGGAAGAAGCGCAGGGGATATAGATATGCTTGAAACCTATCTGTACTATTTTACAAAGCCTGAGGCAAGAGATAAGCTGCGTCTGGAAATGCTCAGAAGGCTTACGGGAAAGATAAAATACTATAATTTCTCTCTGTAAAGGTTGAATTTAAAAATTACAAAAAAGTTACAGAGATATATTCAAAGTAACAAAAAATTACACGTTTTCGCTCGATTTGGGCGAGATTTAGTAAAAAACTATATAATAGTCCTAAAATTAATTTTTAAATTTGTGACAGATGTACATTGACAGTTTGCAAATGAAATGGTAAAATAAAAGCACGATGTTGAGAGCGGAGAACGAAAATGTTTAAAGCTTACAATATCAATAATATTGATTTCCATTATAAATTTGGAAATAAATAAAGAAAAAACGAAACAAAACAAGGAGGAATTTTTCATGAACATGAAAAAGACAATCGCAGCAATCGCTGCATGTGCAATGGCCGTATCTGCAATGGCTACAACAGTTTCCGCTGCTGATGACAATTCGACAGCAGAGTATAATGCTACTTATTCGCTTGTTAAGCAGGAAAAAATCAGAACAGCTGATTATACATTCAGCTATGTTAACCCTGCAATTGCTGCTACAAAGATTCAGGCGTTCATTCCTGCAGCTGCAGCTAACGGTTGGATTAATTCTGGCACGGTAGTAACTGCAACTATCGGTTCAAGACAGTTTAAATTCTGCGCTGATAAGTCGTCTGAGTACTATGATGGCAGTGCAAGACTTTTTGAAGTTAAAGATCTTCCTACTCTTGATGCGTTAGGTTCAACTGGTGATGCTGTCAAAGCTGATTACTATGTTTTCGAAATAGATCTTTCAGTATCAAGCGGTGCTGCACTTGGAGAACTTATTAAGAATGCAAATGGATCTGAGAATACCACATTGGCAATTACGATGAGTACTAACACTGCATATGAACAGAAAGAAATGGGTGCTTTGGTTGATACAGACTACACTAGTGCAGTGCCTGGTACTATTACAGTTGCTAATGCTTCAGCACTTGATGTTAAGGTGGAATATAAAGAACCTGTAGATGTTCTTGAGATGGTAGATACTCCAACTTATGCTGCTGGTTTGGTAACTGGTGATATAGTTTGTGTTGCTACTGATGGTACTGATAACGTTGCTCTTAATGCAAGAGTTAAGGTTAATGATGACGTAAAGAAGACTCCTTTCTACACAAGCACAAACACAACAACTGGTGCAAGTGATATTATCAGCTACCTTGAAAATAGTGCTAATGATTTGAAGGGTATTGGTAAAGGCAGCTACAATAATGTTAAGGCTGTACTTAATGACATGATCGCTAACTATGACGATGTTGAGTTCACATTCAACACAGCTGTTGAAAAGGTAACTGCTGCTTTTGGCGGTGAGTATCAGGGCTGGGGTTCGGTAGATTATACCAAGTTCCCACAGCAGGTATATAATCTCTTTGGCGATGAGAATTCTGGTTACAGATATTCTAACGATTATGAGTTCACAAACCTCTTCAATGCTGCTCTCGTAGCTAACAATGGTTACACAATGAACCAGAGTTCTATTGCTCCTTTCAAGTATGATGGTACTTCCCTTACATTCAGCTGGAATGATCTTACTGGTGGTAACAGCTATGTATCTTATGCAGGTGCTCTTACAACTCTCCAGCTTGCTACATCTTCCAACTGGGCTTGGGATAACATGGTAGTAACTGGCTACAGCATGGCTGCTGAAGACGCTTCCACAGAGGCTGGCGTTGAAGACGAAGGCGAAGACCTTGACGATGAGGATCTCGACGATGCTGACGAAACAGACGATATCGAAGATGAAACTGATGACATTGATGTTGACGAAACAGACGATGTTGACGTTGACGATGCAGAAGAAGTTGATGCTCCTGCAGTTTCCAACCCTTCAACAGGCAACGCTCCTATCGCTCTCGCAGTTATCCCTGTAGCTCTTGCTGCTGCTGCTGTAGTTGCTAAGAAGAGAGGCTAAGAACGCACCGTATAAGACGGTCCGCCAAAGCACATTTCTTCGTGAAAAATAACTTAATTAACTTACTTTTGGGTGTTTAACTTAAGTTATTCTAACATCAATAATTGATCGCTGTCCGTATGCAGAGCGGACAGCGATTTTGTTTTAAACAGCCCCGTTCCATGTCGGAAAGAGGCTGTTTTTGTTGTATTTTGAAGATAGAACTTTGATATTCTTTTAACGAACTATCGTTAATTTGCACACATAGTAATAATGCACAATGTGAAAACTGCACAAGAAAAATAAGCCGTAAACGTTTAAGAAAAGCAAAAAATGTATATAAAATATTAACATTGAAGGGATAGTAGCCAAAAAATAAAATAATATCTTGACAATGCTTGTGTAAATTGTTATAATATTAATGTAGCTCATTATATTTTCAGCCATTGTGTGCAATTTTTTCAGCAGGTTTTAACATAAGCATCACAATCCCTGTTGTTTTGAGTATAAAAACTATGCAATTTAAATGAAAGGTGGTTTTGTCTGTTGTCGAGTAAAACTAATTTCAGGAGAATTGTTTCAGCCTTGACCGCGCTGATGCTGGCGGTCACTTCTTTTG
>CAZUDC010000008.1:0-22296 GCA_964619105.1 uncultured Ruminococcus sp. | reverse complement strand
AAGACGCTAACGCAGCTATCGACAAGATCGATAACGCTATCAACAAGGTTTCCATGGTTAGAGGTACATTTGGTGCTGTTCAGAACAGACTCGAACACAAGATCGATAACCTCAATACCACAAGCGAGAACCTCACATCCGCTGAGTCCAGAATCCGTGATACCAACATGGCAGAAGAAATGATGAACTTCACAAAGAATCAGATCCTCAGCCAGGCTTCACAGTCTATGCTCGCACAGGCTAATCAGCTTCCTCAGGGCGTTCTCTCACTTCTCCAGTAAGAAGCTTAAAACGGCTTAAATGCGCTTAAATAAGCCTTCCCCCTCCCCTCGGAGGGGGATTTTTTGTTGACAGGGAAATTTGTATGTGATATAATAAATAAAAAAGTGGGAGGAAATTAAAATGGAATTTAAAGAGCTTTTGGAAAAAAGAAGAAGTATAAGAGCATATGCAGAGGGAGCTTCGATTTCCGAGGAGGATGTGCATACTATTATATATGCCGCTCAGCAGGCTCCGTCCTGGAAAAATTCCGAAACAGGAAGATATTATATAGCCGTTTCGCCCGAAATGGTTGCAAAGCTCCGTGAGGAATGCCTGCCCGAATATAACCGCAATAATACTAAGAATGCGGCGGCAATTATTGTAACGGCATATGTTGCAAAGCGTTCGGGTTTCGATCGTGACGGAAATCCTGCCGATGAGAGGGGCAATGAATGGGGTGCGTATGACCTCGGCTTGCAGAATCAGAACCTTATCATGGCGGCAAGCGAACTCGGGTTTGACACCCTTATTATGGGCTTGAGAGATACGGAAAAGCTTCGTGAAATGCTCAATATCCCTGCTGAACAGAATATTATGTCGGTTATTGCTGTCGGAAAGAGAGCAGCTGAGCCTGAAAAGCCTGCTCGCCGCAATTTTGACGATATAGTGACAATTTTTTGACCTAAGCACCATATATAGTATGTTATGAAAAAATAAGCCGTTCCGTTAAGACTTTCGGAGCGGCTTTTTTTGTCAATCCGCAATATAACCAAAAATGTGGCAGGAAAATCATTAAAAACGCTGTTAAATATGTGCTTGTTTTTAAGAATGAACTATGATATAATTCTATATGTAGTGCGTTAAAAAAATTGATTTTACAAGATGTAGTGCGAAAAAAATGGAAGGAGAGCTTGAATGAAAATCATCAAAAGAAATGGCGCAGAAGAGAGCTTTGATGTAAAAAAGATAGTCAACGCCATCTCAAGGGCAAATAACGCAGGTGAAAAAAATGAGCTTAACGAGGGGCAGATCGATGATATTGCCGATTATATAGAGTATAAATGCGGAAAAACAGGCAGAGCCGTTTCCGTCGAGGAAATTCAGGATATGGTCGAGAGTCAGATAATGGCAAAGGGTGCGTTCGATGTTGCAAGACGTTATGTCAAATACCGCTATACACGTTCGCTCGTCCGCAAGGCAAACACGACTGATGATAGGATCTTAACTCTCCTTGAATGTAACAACGAGGAGGTCATGCAGGAAAATTCAAACAAAAACCCCGTTGTCAACAGCGTCCAGCGTGACTATATGGCAGGCGAGGTCAGCCGTGACATTACAAACAGACTGCTTCTCCCAAGTGAGGTAGTTGAGGCTGACAAGCAGGGTATAATACATTTTCACGATTCCGATTATTTTGCGCAGCATATGCACAATTGCGATCTTGTCAACCTTGAGGATATGCTTCAGAACGGAACTGTTATCAGCGAAACGCTTATTGAAAAGCCGCATAGCTTCTCTACCGCCTGCAATATCGCAACGCAGATAATCGCACAGGTGGCAAGTAATCAGTACGGCGGTCAGAGTATAAGCCTTGCCCATCTTGCTCCGTTCGTTCAGATTTCCCGTGATAAGATACGCAGGGATGTTGTCGAGGAATTGAAGCTTTTAGGTGTAGGGGCTTCCGAAGAGAAAATTTCCGGAATAGTCGAAAAGCGTCTGCATAAGGAAATAGAAAAGGGTGTTCAGACAATTCAGTATCAGGTCGTTACGCTTATGACAACAAACGGTCAGGCTCCTTTTCTTACAGTGTTTATGTATCTTAACGAAGCGAAAAGTGAAAGCGAAAAGCATGATCTTGCTCTTATTATCGAGGAAATGCTCCGTCAGAGGTATCAGGGTGTAAAAAATGAGGCGGGAGTTTGGATAACACCTGCTTTTCCAAAGCTTATTTATGCTCTTGAAGATGATAATGTCGATGAGGGAAGTCCGTATTTCTATCTTACCGAGCTTGCGGCGAAATGCACAGCTAAGCGTATGGTTCCCGATTATATCAGCGAAAAGGTCATGCTTGAGCTTAAAAAGGATAAAAACGGTGAGGGTCACTGTTATACCTGCATGGGCTGCAGAAGCTTCCTTACTCCGTATGTTGACGAAAACGGCAAGCCAAAATATTACGGCAGATTCAATCAGGGCGTTGTAACGATAAATCTTGTCGATGTTGCTCTCTCATCGGGCGGTGATATGGAGCAGTTCTGGAAGATCTTCAAGGAGCGTCTGGAGCTTTGCCACCGTGCATTGATGTGCCGCCATGAAAGGCTTAAAGGCACGCTTTCAGACGCTGCTCCGATTTTATGGCAGTATGGAGCGTTGGCAAGGCTTAAAAAGGACGAGCCTATCGACAAGCTCCTTTACGGCGGATATTCAACTATATCACTCGGTTATGCGGGACTTTGCGAATGTACAAGATATATGACGGGAAAATCGCACACAGATCCCGAAGCAACACCATTCGCTCTTGAAGTTATGATGCTTATGAATGAAAAATGCGCCGAATGGAAGGCAAAGGAAAATATTGATTTTTCTCTTTACGGCACACCGCTTGAAAGCACGACCTATAAATTTTCAAAGTGTCTGCAAAAGCGTTTCGGCATAATCAAGGGCGTTACCGATAAGAATTATATTACAAACAGCTATCATGTTCACGTTACCGAGGAGATAGACGCTTTTACCAAGCTTAAATTCGAGTCGCAGTTTCAGGCTCTTTCCCCGGGAGGAGCTATCAGCTATGTTGAAGTTCCGAATATGCAGAATAATATCCCTGCCGTGCTTAAAATAATGCGTTTTATTTATGATAATATAATGTATGCAGAGCTTAATACCAAGAGTGATTATTGTCAGGTATGCGGCTATGACGGCGAGATAAATATTGTCGAGGATGATGACGGCAAGCTTGTATGGGAATGTCCGAGCTGTAAGAACAGAGATCAGAACAAGCTTAATGTTGCAAGAAGAACCTGCGGATATATCGGAACTCAGTTCTGGAATCAGGGAAGAACTCAGGAAATCAAGGAAAGAGTGCTGCATCTGTAATGAATTACGGTGAAATAAAAAATTTTGATATTGCAAACGGCGAGGGAATTCGTGTATCGCTTTTTGTATCGGGCTGCACTCATCATTGCAAGGGTTGCTTTAATCCTGAAACATGGCACTTTGACTATGGGAATAAATTTACAGAGGAAACGGAGGACAGCATAATTGAAATGCTGTCCTTTCCGTACATTGACGGTTTATCTCTTCTCGGCGGAGAGCCGTTTGAGCCGGCAAATCAGCGTGAGCTCGTAAAGCTTTTGCGCAGAGTCAGAAATGAGCTTCCCGAAAAAAATGTTTGGTGCTATACAGGCTATCTTTTGGATAAGGAGCTGCTGAAAGAGAGCCGTGCAAGATGTGAAGTGACAGAGGAAATGCTGTCTATGATAGATGTTATCGTTGACGGCGAATTTATTGAAGAAAAAAAGGATATTTCCCTTGTCTTTCGAGGCTCGTCAAATCAGCGTATAATTGACGTGAAGGCTTCGCTTGAAAAGGGTGAGGTAATTTATTATACTTTGAGGAAAAAAGAAATATGAAAATACTGATTGTAAGACACGGCGACCCGAATTATGAGATAGATAACCTTACTGAAAAGGGCAAAATTGAAGCAGAATACCTTTCGGAAAGAATATCAAGGCTTGATGTAAAAAAATTCTATGTTTCACCCTTGGGCAGGGCAAAGGCTACCGCAGAATATACTCTGAAAAAGATGGGCAGGACTGCCGAGGAGCATATCTGGCTGCGCGAATTTGACGCTCATATAAAGGACGAGCATAGCGGAGAACAACGTATCCCGTGGGATCTTCTCCCCGAGGATTGGACTAGGGTTGAAAAATATTACGGTAAGGACGAGTGGTTCAACGCTCCGCTTATGTCCGAGGGAAAGGTCGTTGACGAGGCAAAAAAGGTTTATGACGGACTGGATGCTGTCCTTGCGGAGAATGGTTATATCCGTGACGGCAATTGCTATCGTGCGGAAAGACCGAATAATGACACGATAGTGCTTTTCTGCCATTTCGGAGTGGAATGTGTGATGCTGGGTCATCTGCTCGGAATATCTCCCGTATTGCTTTGGCATGGCTTCTGCGCCGCTCCGACCTCGGTTACAACACTTATCAGCGAGGAAAGACGTAAAGGCACGGCTTATTTCCGTATGAGCTCGTTCGGAGATATATCTCATCTTTATGCAAATGATGAGCCTGCGGCATTTGCGGCAAGATTCTGCGAATGCTATGATAATGAAGAAGAAAGACACGATTGATCATTCGGAGGGTATATGAAAAGAGAATTTCCCGAAGCGGTTGTTACTAAAAAAGCTGAAGCTTCACTCAAAAACGGTCATCCGTGGATATATAATACAGAAATAAGGCAGCTTTCGGAGGGTACTCCCAACGGCAGTATAGTTGATGTGTTTTCCGAAAAGGGTTCATATCTCGGAAGCGGCTTTTTGAGCGAAAAAAGCAAGATAAGAATAAGGATGATATCACGCAATGCGAATGATAGGTTCGATCATGCTTTCTGGAAAAGACGTGTAAAATACGCTTATGATTACAGAAAAACCGTTATGGGCGAGGATTTTTCCGCTTGCAGGATAGTTTTCGGCGAGGCTGATGAGCTGCCCGGACTTACCGTTGACAGATACAACGGCATACTTGTTACGCAGGTGCTTTCCTACGGTATGGAGCAGGTAAAAAATGATGTTTATCAAGCACTTGCGGAGGTTTTTGCCGAGGATAATGAAAGAATAGACGGGATTTTTGAACGTAATGATGTCGCTATCCGTGAGCTGGAGGGAATGGAGTGCTATAAGGGCTGGTATAAGGCTGATTTTATCGGCATTCCCGATTCTGTCGAAACTGTTATAACAGAAAATGGAATTAAATACAATGTTGACGTTGAAAATGGTCAGAAAACGGGATTTTTCCTTGATCAAAAGTATAACCGTCTTGCGGCGGCGAAAATTGCTAAAGGAAAAAACGTTCTTGACTGCTTCACGCATACAGGCTCGTTCGCTCTCAATGCCGTAATGGGCGGTGCAAAGCACGTTACAGCGGTTGACGTTTCACAGACGGCTGTTGATATGGCGATACGCAACGCAAAGGCTAACGGACTGGACGACAGAATGGATTTTATCTGCACGAATGTATTTGAGCTTCTGCCAAGGCTTGCCGAGAAAAAGAAAAAGCCTTACGATATGATAATTCTTGACCCTCCTGCATTTACGAAAAGCAGGGGAACAATAGGAAGTGCGGAAAGAGGATATAAGGAGATAAACTACCGTGCGATGAAGCTTCTGCCGAGGGGCGGGTATCTTGCAACCTGTTCCTGTTCGCATTTTATGGATAACGAATTGTTTGTTAAAATGCTCAGATCGGCGGCAAAGGACGCAGGCGTTCAGCTTAAGCTTATCGAGGTTCGCCGTCAGTCACCCGATCACCCGACAATGATGAACATTCCCGAAACGGACTATCTTAAATTTTACCTTTTTCAGGTGATATGACATATCAATGCTTTTTGATGACGGATTTCGGTTGCGGGGCAAGCAGAAAATTCAAAAGTTGATTTTGGGAGCAATAATGTAGGGAGCAGTTTTTCCGTCCCTGCAAAAGCACGTCGATTATGTCCATTTAATTGTTTGTTTATTTGTTGAAATACCGCGCTTGAAAAGCTGCCAACTCTTGACTTGTTAACGAAATTGCGATATACTTATATTAAGTGTTTTTTGAAGGAGTTTTTGTTTATGTCAGATTTTTTTAGACGTTTACCTGTATATCTTCTGCTTGATGTTTCGGGTTCTATGGCAGGCGATCCCATCGAGGCTGTGCGAAATGGCGTAAAAGCCCTTGTTTCTGAGCTTCGCAGTGATCCGCAGGCTCTTGAAACTGCTTATCTTTCCGTTATCACCTTTAATTCCTCGGCAAGGCAGGTTTGTCCTCTGACCGAGCTTATGATGTTCCGAGAGCCTGTTTTGAATGCAGGCGGTCCTACCGCTCTTGGTGCGGCGTTACGCTTGCTTACAGACTGCATCAACAGTGAAGTCCGCAGGTCTACCGAAACGCAGAAGGGCGACTGGAAGCCACTGGTATTTATACTTACTGACGGCATTCCTACCGATGAATGGCATGAGGCGGCGGCTATGCTAAAAAATGCCAAGCCTGCAAATATCATAGCGTGTGCGGCAGGCTCATGTGCAGATACCTCCGTGCTTAAGGAAATAACAGATAATGTACTTCTTATGAACAATCTTTCCTCGGGAGAGCTTGCACGCTTCTTTGCATGGGTATCAAGCTCCGTTAAGCTTTCAAGCAAGAGCCTTGAATCGCGTCAGGGTGCGGGAATTGAGCTTCCGCCGCCGCCGCAGGGCTTTGTTATAGTGCCGTAAAAGCTGAACGGAGGGGAATTATGACCGAAAATATCAACATAAACGAGAATATTGAAACGGCGGCGGGCTTATGGAAAAATGAACCGATACCCGATGATGTAGAACCTTATCCCGAATACCACACTTCATATGAAAGTCTTGACGTTATGGAAATAACTGCCGCAAGAGTTCGCGGAAAAAAGCATAAACATGAGGGCAGTAACTGTGATGACTGGTATGACTATTGTATGCTTGGGGATATTTGCATTGCCGCAGTTTCAGACGGTGCAGGTTCAAAAAAGCTGTCAAGAATAGGCGCAAGGGTCGCTTCTGAAACTGTATGTGCATATATAAGGGATAAGCTTGCCGGAATTGACAGCAGCGATGTGCGTTCAGCGTTATCGCTTGATTATTCCTCACACGAATTTATAAGCGTATGCTCACGTCTTGCAGAGCTGCTCCGAAATGCTTTTTCTGCGGCATTTTCTGCGGTCGAGGGGGCATATCTTGTCCGCTGTGACGATGAAGCTATCGCAAAAATGCTTGGCAGAAAATGCGAAATAAAGGATTTTTCGGCAACGCTGCTGACGGCTGTCGTCATTCCGATTGAAAACGGCGAATGCTTTGTTATAACCGCTTCTGTCGGTGATGGAACGATCGCAGCTGTAAATATGAATAACGCTTATGAAAACGCCCTTAAAATACTCGGGAATTCCGATAACGGCGGATTTTCGGGCGAAACGGAATTTCTCGACGTCATTACAACAGGTGAAAGGCTTGCCGCAAGTACAAGAATAATGCGCGGAGAGCTGACCTCTCTGCTTATGATGAGCGATGGGGTAGCAGATGATTATTACCCGTATTCTCCAGAAATATTAAGACTGTATCTTGACCTTATGCTTAATGGGATAGTGAATTCACCGAACAGCCTTGCTGTAACCGATAATTATGGTGAAGCAATTGTATATGCAAGAGAGCTTGCCGAAAAAAATGAAAAATCGACTGGGCAGCTCTGGGACAGCCGTTTTGAGCTTGATATAAAACGCTGTGACGATGAGCAGGACAAGTCAGAGCGGCTCAGAGCCTGGCTTGACAGCTACTATCAGCGCGGCTCATTTGACGACAGGACGCTTGTTATAATTACCCGAAAGGAGCCTTGAAGCCGTGAACAGAACAGGAGAAGCTATACTTGCAAGCGGCAGACGGCTTAAATACATAATTACAGACAATCCTCCCCGTGGGGGAATGAAATATACATATTTTACCTTGGACAGGGCGAATGTTATCCAGTTTTTCAACGACCCATCAAAGGTTGACGCAAATATGCGCCGGCGGCTTGAAGCGATAATCGGAAAATATAACCCTACTATTCCCG
The DNA here is from genome assembly GCA_964619105.1 of uncultured Ruminococcus sp. Taxonomy (GTDB): domain Bacteria; phylum Bacillota; class Clostridia; order Oscillospirales; family Ruminococcaceae; genus UMGS363. Next base: position 14,209 of record CAZUDC010000008.1, on the reverse strand, counting down.
AAAGCAAGGGCGGTTCGCTCGGCACGGATGAAAAGCGTGCGGAATATTTTGAAAAACGCTTCTGCTGGCCGACGGATATTGTAGTTTCGCCTGAATTCGGGCTTGTATCACCTGCATATACGAGCGATTTTTTCTTTGATGAAAATGCCTCCGATTATCTTGATCTTAAAGGAAAGGATAAAAAAAGCAACTGGTTCACCTCACGCAACAGGCGTTTTTTGAACAGCTCAGAGCTTGGTGATTTCCGTTCAATGCTTCAGATGTCGCTCCTGCTGACACGTTCTATAAGACGGCTCCACCAGGCAGGGCTTGCACATTCGGATTTATCTAACAATAATGTGCTTATTGACCCGAAAAGCGGAAACTGCGTTGTCATTGATATTGATTCGCTTGTTGTTCCGGGAATATTTTCGCCCGAGGTCGCAGGAACAAGGGGCTATATCGCTCCCGAGGTGCTTGCGACAATGGAGCTTGACAAAAATGACCCGAACAGAAGGATCCCGGGCTCGGATTCCGATTGTCACGCTCTTGCGGTGCTTATTTATGAATATCTTTTTCTTCGTCATCCGCTGATCGGTCCTAAGATTTTTTCAACTGAATCAGCCGAAAGGGACGATTTTCTGGCGCTTGGACCGCAGGCTCTTTTTATTGAAGATCCGAACGATCAGTCCAACCGTCCTGAAAATTTAGATATAACTATATCTGATTTAGGAAAGGATATGGAAAGGCTCTTTTTGCGCGCTTTTACGGAGGGTCTGCATCAGCCTGAGCTTCGCCCGACTGCAATGGACTGGGAAAGAGGCATAATTAAGACGTGGAACAGGCTTCATCGCTGTGAAAATCCGAGCTGTGACCATAAATGGTTCATTCTTCACGATATTGATAACCCTGTCTGTCCTTTTTGCGGCACAAGGGTAACGTCAGATATTGTAACGCTGACTATTTATTCGCCGTCAAAAAGGAATAAGGGGCAGTGGCATAAGCATTCCGAGTTGATCGCGGAAAATAACACTCCGCTTTTCAGCTGGCACACCGATACGGATGTTTTCCCCGATGAAACAGCTGATACGAGGCTGCAGGCTTATATCTGCCGCCATAATGATGAATGGTATCTTATCAATTCCCATGGTGAGGGTATGCTTTCACCGATGGGAAGTCCTGTTACGGCAGATAAGGCGATAAGACTGACGGATGGTGCGATTTTCCGTACTAAGGGTGCTGTAATAAAAGTCAGCATAAAAAATGGCTTGAAAAAAATTGAAGAAACAAACAAATCAGATGATTTATTTTTATTCTAAAAAGGATTGAAACAGCTATGACATTCAATGGTCTGACCGATAATCAGGCGGAGAGCCGCAGAAAACAATATGGCTCAAACCGCATAAAGGAACAGCCGCCGACGACTGCCGTAGGCAGCTTTTGTGAACGCTTCGGACGTGTTCCTGTGAAGCTTTATATCATAATCCAGCTCTGCTGTCTTATCTTCGGGATAGTTTTTTCCCTCGGGAGCGGCTTAAGCGAGGTTATAGCCTGTGTTATCGCAGTGCTGATACAGGCGGCTGCAGTTTTTATCGGATGTATATGTGAAAGTGCCTGCGCAGGTAAAGGAGGACGGAAAAAATCATCCGCCGGCGAGCCGTTATGCAAGGTGTACCGCTGTGGAAACTCTGTATCGCAGGTCAGGGCAGAGGATATAGTCAAGGGTGATTATGTTCTTCTTATGGCAGGGGATATAGCTCCTGCTGAGGGTATTGTTCAGACGGGCGACGTCACTATTGAATACGGCGGCAGAACAGAGCTTATACGCAGAAGGCGTGAAAATGAGCTTGACGAGGATATCACGGGGGAATATACGCTTGAAAAGGGTACGGTTATAACCTCGGGCTATGCTGTAATAAAAATAACTGCTGTCAGCGAGGGCTTTGTTGAACAGAATGTAATATCAACAAGATTTTATACAATAAGTATTATATTATGCTCAATAATAGCTGTTGCTCTGACGATATTTTCGGTATATTCAGCTGAAAAAAACGGCAGTTCATTCCTCCCGATACAGATCTCATTCTATTCATCACTCATTCTTATTGCAGGAGCTGCACTTAAGGATCCGCTTGCATATTTTCTATCCGTATGCAAAAGAGATATACGGATAAATGGTGCGGATATACGCAGTCTTGCCCCGAAATGTGATTTTTTTCTTATTGATAAAAACAGCTTTGCCGCTGACGGAAAGGTTGAAGCGACAGGCTTTACTGACGGTAACGGTGTTACATATACACGTTTTTATGAGGTGCCTTATCCGCTTGGAACGGTCGCTGTAACAGCTGCCGCAGAAAACACCTCCGCTCTTGTCAACAAGGGAAGGATATTCAGCTCCGACCCATATGAAGCCGCTGAAATGACCTTTATGGCAGAGCGTCTGAAAAGCACGGTGGAGCTTGAAATAACCGCAGAGCTTGTCAAGGGGAAGCTGCCTCTGATATCCTGCAAGCGTTATTTAAGAGGTGAACCGAACGCTCTTATTGACAGCTGCAAAGCCTGCTTTGACGCAAGTGGAAAGGAAAAGGACTTTACAAGCTCTGCCGCTGTAAAGGCTCTTGCAAATGAGCTTGTTTTTCAGGGCAGTACCGTTATCGCTTATGCAGCAGAGCTTTGGGACGGCAGACATATTTTTATCGGTATGCTCACGATGAGAGAAAAATACCGCAGTGGAACGGATAATGCATTCAGGCAGCTTGCAGAATGTGGCTGTCACCCGATCCTGCTTGTAAAAGGTGAGGCTGCAATTTCCGACAAGGCTGCTGCAAGCGCCGCAGCAGGTGATTCTGTTAGCTTTGAGGAGCTGATATTAGCAGACGAACCCTTGCCATTGCTTAAAAAAGCTAAGATCATTACAGGAAATTATGATAAAAAGGCTCTGCTTGAACTATGCTCGGGTAAAAAAGTGGCTGTTTCCGCTGTGACTGTCGGTGATTCGTTCATTGAAGAAGCTGCTGTTTATGCCGCAGAGGCAAGCTGTGCCGCTGCAAAGGAAATTGCCGACTGCGTTTCCTACAGTGGTCTTGCAGGTGCGGTTATAAGTATAAAATGCACATCTGAAATAAAAAAAGCGGCGGCGGCATATAATACCGTCAGAATTGTTATGATGCTGTTAGCGGCTTTCGCTTTATATTTCGGAGCGGAGATAGGTATGGCGGTCTGCATTGCGGTTATAATGATACTTGGCGGCTCGGCGGCTCTTATCGGAAAAATATGCAGGAAACGCTGTTCGAGTATATAACTTAGGCAAGATGTCCACCTGCCTCTAAATCGAGCTTCATTCAATTCGGCGGCGGGTTCCATATACTGTTCAGCGGGAGTTCAAGCTCCCACTGAACATAGGTTATACAAAACACCATTTAAAACCTGGAAAAAATCAAGCCGACAAGCTTGAATAAATGGATTTCGGCGCAGATTCTTTCGTGTATTTTATTTGTGTTTAGTATTGGCTTGGTCAACCCTTGTCACGTTAAATGACGGGGCCAGCCCTTTATTGAATTATCGATTTGTAATGTGGAATTTGCATTTTTGTTGGATCTGCGGTTTTGTTTTGTAAAAATAGGCAAAAAGGATAGATTTATGAATAACCTTAAAGATATAAACAGTGTTCCTTCGGGAGATTCAGAGGGAAATTTCATAATAAGCTCGCCCTGCACGATATTGGGCGGCTTTGCAAGGCTTATTTCCGATAATGAACCCGTATTGACCATTGATTCGGACGGAGTGAGCCTTTCGGATATATGCGTTGAGCTTACCGATCCAAGAACGGGTACGTCGCTTCGGGTTACCAAGGGAAAACCAACCCTTGACAGGGTTTTTGTGAATGGACGTGTTGAGGGGATAGACGGAGAGGACGGTTATTTCGGCATTCCAACGGCTATTAATCTCGGGAAAATACCTGCCGACAGGAAATGTACAGCTTTTTTCCGGGTGAATATTCCGTGCAAGGCTCAAATAAAATCGGAGATTGACGAGGTCGGGGTATGCTGTGAAAACAGTGGAAATGAGCTTTTATGCGGTGAAAATCTGATAAAGCTGGAAATTTCACCCATAAGTCGGGGAACTGTGCTTGCAGGTGATATAATTATAAGCACGGCTCTTTTGAGAAGGATATTTTTTACAGCGGAAATTGATGAAAATATCATCGATTATGAGGACGGACAGCTTGTTTTTGAGCCTTTGCCCGAAAATGAATATATAATAAACCAGCCCGACAGGCTTTATCCCGATGATAAAGCAGGGGCTGTCATTCCTATGCCGTATGATGAAAAAGCTTCCGATCCCGAAGAAAGAATGATAATAGAGCGAGGAATGCTGGTAAAGCTTGACGCTCCAAGGCTGGAAATCGAGCTTATCTATGATAACACTTCCTTTCCTATGGAGGTTGACGCTTTCGCTTTTATGTCGGACGAAAAGGGCAACGTCACGCAGAATGATCGCTTTGTCTTTTTCGGGAACGATCATTCCTTGGACGGCGGTGTAAAGCTGCTTAATGCACCTGATAAAAAGTGTTTTTATGTTGATTTGAAAAAGCTGCCGAATGATGTTGAATTTATAGATTTTGCATGGTCTATATATGAAAATCCGCTCAGGCTTGACCTGGACGATCTTTCCAATCCTGCTGTCAGGATAAAAGCTTCGGCCGAAAAGGAATTTATATTTATACTGCCGAAGCCTCTTGACGCAGGAACTGTAGTTGGAATTGAGCTTTTGCGAAAGGAGGATGGCTTCCGTTTATCTCCGCTGGGTATGCTTTACCCGAAAGGACTGGAGAGCCTTTGTCGGAATTACGGACTGCATATAACTTAGGCAAGATGTCCACCTGCTTCTGAATTGAACTTCATTCAATTCGGTGGTGGGTTCCATTTACTGTTCAGCGGGAGTTCAATCTCCCACTGAACATAGGTTGGCTTCGCCAATCCTTGCCATGTTAAATGACGGGGCAAGCCACTTATTGAAAATATTGAATAAGGCTGTATTCTGGGATTTTGACGGCACGCTTGTTTATTCGGAGCATTTATGGAGCGGCTCGCTTTATAAAACGCTACAGAGATACACCTCACATAAGGATATAACACTTGACGATATCCGTCCTGCAATGGCTCATGGCTTTTCGTGGGATCGTTATGCTGAAGATCTGCACGAGCTTGTCGGAGAAAAATGGTGGGATTTTACATTTGAACATATACGGAGAGTATACAAATCGGTAGGTATTACAGATAGTGAGATAAAAAGCCTGCTGCCGCTGTTCAGAAAAGTGATACTTGAAAAGGAAGGCTATCACCTTTACGATGACACTATTGAAACTCTTGAAGAATTGAAAAAACGGGGCTATCGTCATTTTCTGCTGTCAAATAATTATCCCGAGCTTGATGAAACAATGGATAAGCTCGGACTTTCGCAATATTTTGACGGAATGATCATTTCCGCACAGATAGGTTATGATAAACCGAGAAGGGAAATTTTTGAAGCAGCATTAAAAGCCGCAGATCATCCCGATCAATGCGTTATGGTTGGAGATAATCCGCAAAGCGATATCAAAGGAGCAAATGCTGTAGGTATTCCCGCTGTTCTTGTTCATAATGACGCAGGGATCGAGCTTAGGGAAATACCCGGTATTATATTAAATTAAGGCAACATATTTCTTTTATGTGCTTTTCAAAATGATTTCACATTCCAAACACATATATGCTGTAATATATAAATGTAATCAAAAAAGATAAAAATGAAAGGCGGCATTTATATGTACGATTCAGATAACTATTATTATTCAAACGGAAGCTTCACACCCGTTGATCCCGATCAGAAGCCTCCAAAAAAGTCAGGCGGTGCAGGGAAGCTAATTGCGGCAGTGCTTGCAGTCGTTATCATTGGCGGTGCTTCGGGCTATGGCGGCGCTTATCTTGCACGTTCGGGTGAAACAGAGAGCGTTTCCTCCTCTGCTCCCGTTCAGACGGAGGCTTCGCTTTTTACGCAGACAAAATCAGACGCTGACAGCGAAAATATCAACACGGCTACAACATTATCCACGTCAAAAAAACCATCGGGCGATGAGCTTACCACCAAGGAGATAATCAACAAGATAAGTGATTCCGTTGTGCTTGTTTCCTCGACCTTCAGCTCCGCAGGCTCTTCGGGCACAGGCACGGGCATCGTTTTCAGCAAGGATGGCTACATTATCACCAATGCACATGTTATTACTACCGAAATAAGAACAAGCGTCAGCAATAATTCCGGCGGTTATGACCCGTTCAGCGATTTTTTTGACAATTTTTACAACAGCTTCGGAGGTTCGTCCTATCAGACAGAGGTCGTTAAGGCTGATAAGGTCATGATAACGATCGGCGAGGATAACGAGTATGAAGCAAAGGTCGTTGGATATGATGTAAACACCGATCTTGCCGTGCTTAAAATAGACACTGACGGGCTTACTCCTGCGGAGATCGGAGATTCCTCAACACTTGAAATGGGTGATAAGGCTGTTACACTCGGATATCCCCTTGGACTTGGGCTTTCCGCTTCGGACGGTATCATTTCGGGACTTAACAAGGAAATGAGCGTTGAGGTCGCAGGCGGCACGGCAACCATGGTTCTTCTCCAGACTGACGCAGCTATCAACCCCGGCAACTCTGGCGGCCCTCTTCTCAACGGCAAGGGTCAGGTAGTAGGTATCACATCGTCAAAAATCGCAAGCTCCAGCGTTGACGGCGTTGGCTTTGCAATTCCGATAACGGACGCGCTGCCTATCCTTAATGAGCTTATGACGACAGGAACGGTTAAGAACACTACTCCGAAGATCGGTATTACAGGTACGCAGATAACCTCGGCTGTAAAGCGTTATTACGGACTTCCTGTTGAAAGCGGCGTACTTGTAGCATCGGTTGAGCCAGGTTCATGCGCAGAGGCGGCAGGAATCGAGGAGGGCGATGTTATCGTCAAGGCGGACGGCAAGGACATCTCCGATATGGACGAGCTTGTAAAGATCAAGAACAAGCACAAGGCAGGCGAAAAAATGACTCTTACTCTTGCAAGAAGCGATGGAAACATTGATGTTGAGCTTACGCTTGATGCAGAGGAATAACAAAATAAAAAATTCGGCTTTATCTTCATTGATAGAGCCGAATTTTTTTGATAAAAACCAGAACAAAGGTTCTTGCAAAATGCGGACATATATGCTATAATAAAAAAGGAGGCTGAATGTTATGAATAGCTTAGGCAAGATGTCCCCCGACTCTGAGGCGGCGGGTTCCATTTACTGTTCAGCGGAAGTTCGATCCCCCGCTGAACATAGGTTGGCTTCGCCAACCCTCCCCCCGTTAAATGACGGGGGAAGCCCTTTATTGAATATTGAAAAAAGAACCTATATTTCAATAGATCTCAAATCCTTTTATGCTTCTGTTGAATGTCAGGAGCGCGGACTTGATCCTTTAGATACAAATCTTATTGTTGCCGATCCCGAACGGACGGATAAAACTATATGTCTTGCGGTAACTCCGTCGCTTAAGGCGTTTGGCATTCCGGGAAGAGCAAGGCTTTTTGAAGTGAAGCAGCGAATTTCCGAGGTCAATGCTCTGCGGAGGAAAAGGGTCAGCGAATTTTGTGGCAGCTCCTATTACGCGTCTGAGCTGAAGAACGATCCCGCCTTAAAGCTTGATTTTATTATAGCTCCGCCGCAGATGGCCCGCTATATGGAGATCAGCACGCAGATCTACAGCATTTATTTAAGATATGCCGCACCCGAGGATATTCATATTTACTCCGTTGACGAGGTTTTTATTGATATAACTCCATATATTTCGGAAAATGGCAGGTACAGCTCATTATCTGCCCGTGAATATGCTTCAATGCTGATAAATGCTGTTCTTGAGGAAACAGGAATAACCGCAACCGCAGGTATCGGCACAAATCTTTATCTTTGCAAGGTCGCTATGGATATTGTTGCAAAGCATATTCCTGCCGATAAAAACGGAGTTCGCATTGCGGAGCTTGACGAAAATGCCTATAAGCGTGATCTATGGTCGCATACACCTTTGACAGATTTTTGGAGGGTCGGAAAGGGCTATGCGGATAAGCTTTACAAAAGCGGACTTTACACAATGGGTGATATTGCAAGAGCATCACTTTCAGAGAGCGGAGAACAGCGGCTTTACAAGCTTTTTGGTGTCAATGCCGAGCTTCTTATTGACCACGCATGGGGTTATGAGCCTTGCGAAATATCAGATATAAAGGCTTACAGACCGGCTTCAAGCAGTATCAGCACGGGACAGGTTTTACAATGTGCATACAGCAATGAAAAAGGAAGGCTTATTATTCGTGAAATGGCGGATCAGCTTTCGCTTGATCTTGTTGAAAAGGGTGTTGTTACCGATCAGATCATTCTGGATATCGGCTTTGACATTGATAATTGCGGCTATATCGGTGAAAAGGAAACTGATCGCTACGGCAGAGCAGTTCCAAAGCCTTTTCACGGTTCAAAAAGACTTTCCTGTCGGACTTCTTCGTCACGTCTTATAACAGAGGCTGCGCTTGAAATTTACGGCAGAATAGAGGATACCTCGCTTACCGTCAGAAGGATAAGCATTGCAGCCGCAAATATAATGAATATTGCTTATGCGGATAAGGACGATGAACCTGTGCAGCTTGATTTTTTCGGAGAAGCAGAGCGCAAGGAAAATGCTGACGCTGAAGAAATAAAGCGATTGGAACGTGAATATGCGATGCAAAGATCAATTCTTTCGCTGAAGAAAAAATACGGAAAAAATGCTGTTCTGCGCGGAACAAGCTTTGAGGAGGGAGCAACTGCCCGTCAGCGTAATGAACAGGTTGGCGGACACAAGGCATAATATGAAAAGTAATTACGATGATATTATTGGGCTGTCACGTCCTGCGCCGCACTTTCATCAGCCGATGTCAAGGCACAGCAGAGCGGCACAATTCGCTCCATTTGCGGCTCTGACAGGCTTTGACAGCTTCACTGACGAGGCGGCAAGGCTTACAGAAAAAAAGCCCGAGCTTACGGAAAGTATGCAGGACGAGCTTAACGGAAAAATAAAATATCTCGGTGAGCATATTGCAGAACGTCCGACTGTTACAGTGATGTATTTTATCCCCGATCTGTACAAGGAGGGAGGCTCTTTCGCTGTTTACAAGGGCGATCTAAGACGTATCGATGAGTTTGAAAGAAGTCTTATATTCATCGACCGCACTGAGCTTTTGCTTGATGAGATTATAAAAATAGAAATAAGCGGATTTATGAATTGAGGTTAAATATGTATCGTTCAATTTATCCTGTTATAGGAAAACAAGCGGAGCTGCCGTTTTATATTTCGGGAATAGGAGTTTCCGAGCCTGAATATCATATCAAGCGTGAAAAAGGTCTTTCATCACATCAGTTCCTTTTTGTGAAAAGCGGAAGTGGGGTATTTTGCTGCAATGGCGAAAGCTTGGATATAAAAGGCGGCGATATACTTTATATGGCAAAGGGTGTGCCGCATGAATATTATCCGACAGATGAGAGCTTTACGACCTGCTGGACGGTTTTCCGGGGAGAATATCTTTCCGAGCTTATGACGGCGCTTGGATTCGGGGATTATGGGATAACAAAAAACAGTGTTGGTGAAACGGTTGTATCTATATTCAATATGCTTCTTTCCGCAGCAGGTGAGCCTGTTTGCGACGCTGAAAAATGCTCAAAAATACTTTACGAATATATCCTTGAAATGAAAAGGCTTTTCTGCGGAGATATTCAGCAGAAAATCACAAAAGGTATTGCGGAAAATGCCGCTCTCTACATAAGCAATAATTTCAGCAGGGATATAACTCTTGATGAATTATCCTCGGCGGCAGGAATATCAAGGCAGCATTTCGATCGGCTTTTCAGAGAAAAATTCGGGCTTCGTCCGATGGAATATATCGCACTGAAACGCATTTCCCACGCAAAGACGCTGCTTGAATCGACTGATAAAAAAATAGTTGAGATCGGCAGTCTTTCAGGCTATCCCGACCCGACCTATTTCGGAATGGTTTTCAAAAAATACGAGGGAGTAACACCGAAGGAATACAGAAATATGCACGGCAGCAGATGATGTTCATTTTTTGGGGATAGAGCTAAATATTTATGATTGAAAACGGCTGTGTATTTATGATATAATGTATTCAAACAGCTTGAAAGGATATTATAAATATGAATAATAAAAAATTTACTGACATAATCATAAACGGCGAAAACGCTAATACTCTCCCAAATATGCTTTACCGCGGAATGGGTATGGTATCGGGCAATAATTCATCAAGGCTTCTGCTTGATTATAAGGCTGAGCAGCCCGGAAAATACTGCGAAATACTTGAACATATTTTTGGGAAAAGGGGCGTTGGAGTTACTTTTTTAAAGCTTGAAATGGGTTCTGACGTTAATTCATCATCGGGAACAGAGCCTGCCGTCAAGCGTACCGAGGACGAAAAAGCAGATGTAAGACGAGGAGCAGGCTTTCAGCTTGCCGCAGACGCAAAAAAGATAAATCCCGAGCTGAATTTGGATATGCTCTGGTGGAGCGAGCCGAGATGGATAACCGATTCGGACGATGTTTATTCCGCAAGATATAAATGGTACAAGGAAACTCTTGACGCTGCATATGAAACCTACGGCTTACAATTTGATTATGTGAGCGTTGTGCGTAACGAACGTGCGGCTGATTATGAATGGATAAAATATTTTTCAAAAAGGCTGAAAAGTGAAAATGACTGTCCGTATGATTATTCAAAAATAAAAATAGTCGGCGGCGAGGAGGTCTGCACCTGGAATTTTGCGGAGGAAATGCTCTCCGATAAGGAACTGCTTGAAAGTGTGGACGTTATCGGAAGTCATTACACAAGTATGTCCTCTGATGCCGCAAAAAAGCTTGCATATGAATATAAAAAGGAGCTTTGGTTCAGCGAGGGCAGCTCTTCGATGGGTTATTCCGGGGGGGCTTTCCGCTTTGACGGAAACGGTTCGGGTCTTTCGGGACTTAATGGTGTGCTTGATATTGCAAACAGGCTTATTATGATGTATGCAAGCGGAAAAATGACAATGTGTGAGCTTCAGCCTGTTGTTGCGGCTTATTATGACGGAGTTTGCTATTGTCAGAAGCAGTATATCAATGCCTGCGACCCTTGGAGCGGCTTCTATACGCTTGAAAGCGGTTTTTTTATGGCATTACATTTTTCGGAATTTATAAAAAAGGGCTGGGCGTTTATCGACAGCGCCTGCCACGCTGACGGTCAGATAGGCGGCGACGGTCACTGCCTTGAAAATTCCGTTTACAGTTATCTTACAGCGACAGATACTTCAAGCGGAGATTACAGCACGGTTATAACCAACACTACAAATGAACCTATAACCTATAAGATTATCATTTCAAAGCTGAAAAAAGCGGCTTCTCCTGTCGGAATATGGGAAACAAGAGGTCCTGACAGCGGAGAATATGACGAGAATTATTTTAAGAAAATATCAATGATCACACCCGAAAAAATTGGCGATGAATATATTTTCAGTGTGACTGTTAAGCCGTATTCGATAGTTACCGTTTCAACGCTTGCCACGTTAAATGACGGGGAAAGCCTCTTATTGAAAAATATGCCCGAAAATGAGCGTACAATACTTTCGCTCCCTTATTATGACGACTTCACATATTCTGAATATGTTGAAGATTATCTGCCATCAAGGGGAAACGCTCCGCGCTATACGACCGATCAGGGAGGCGCTTTTGAGGTTGAAAAAATTGACGGAGAAAATTACCTTGTACAGCAGATAACCTCCAACCTCAAAGCCGAGGAATGGGGTGCAACTCCAAACCCGACAACAAGCCTTGGCGATGACAGATGGAATAATTACAGCGTTTTTTCCTCCGTTAAATTATGCAGGAGCAGCGAGCCGTCGGAGAATTACGCAGGCATTGGCTTAAGATACTGCCTTGCAAGCATTGGCGAGAGTGGTTATTGGTTCAGACTTTTTGAAAACGGTTCATACAGCCTTATGAGAAACAATGCCGAGGTAATGAGCGGAAAAGCTGATGTTGACGTTTATCATTCAAACACGCTTGGGATCAGGGCGGTCGATGATGTGATATGCTGTTATCTGAACAGCAAAGAGGTAATACATTATGAGGAAAAAAATGCTGTATTGAGTGCAGGCCGTGCGGCAATATATAGCTCTTTCCATAAGAATATGTTTTCGGAAATAAAAATCGAACCCGAAAAAGCCTGCTATATCACACGCTATGACGATACGGACAGCTGCTGTGAATATTCTGGAAAATGGACGCATAACCTTATGAGTAGCTTCAGAGTGTATAAGCGTACCTGTTCGGACGGCGAAAGGGACGCTGTTATTACGGTCAAATTCAAAGGAACAGGCTTTGCGATAGTCGGCGAAAATACGCATAATTCCGTTATTTCCGTTAAACTTGACGGGAAGATCGCAGAGGAAGGATTTAAAGTAAAAAACAGCGGTCCAAGAGAGATAGCTTACAGCATAAATAACCTCGAAAATTCAGAGCATACCGCAGAAATAGCCGTAAGATCGGGGCTGTTCAATGTTGACAGTGTGCAGGTGGAAAAATAATTTTTTGTGTATTTTATTGTTTATTTGTGGGCATTGTCATAAGCTTGCTGAATATCCCTGGGCAGCTTATCGGGGAGCATTTTTCTTATTTTCTCCTCACCATCGTTTGCTATCGCTTGCTCATAATACCAGCATTTGAATTTAAGCATATCAAGAACACGGTTCATATGCTCAATTTCTGCTTCAACGGATATCCTTTGCTTTTCAAAAAGCTCCTTTCTCTGCGGATAGGTGGATTTTCCCTCTGTACACCAATCCATAAACTGCTTGATATCCTTTATTTCAAGTCCCGATCTTTTCAAGCAATCAATTATACGCAGAGCTTCTATTTCCTTGCTGCTGAAGGCTCTTTGACCCGATATACGCTCCATTCCGGGGAAAAGTCCCTGTTTGTCATAATAACGCAGTGTTGAGATGGGAAGCCCAACAATTTCCGATACCTGTCCTATTGTATACATAATACCTCCAAAAAAAATTTACAAATATATTTTCTTAAAGCTATTGACCTGAAGCCAAGTCAAGGTATTATAATTATAGCATATCAGGGATTTTTTTTCAAGAAAAGAGAAAGGGTGATCTTATGAATTATGTTACATTATCAAACGGTGTAAAAATGCCGCAGCTTGGCTATGGGGTTTATCAGGTAACGAAGGAAGAATGTGAACGCTGTGTTTCTGACGCTTTGAAGGTCGGCTACAGGCTTATTGACACGGCGCAGAGCTATTTCAACGAGGAACAGGTCGGCAGTGCAATTGCAAAAAGTGGCATTCCGAGGGAGGAACTCTTCCTTACGACAAAGGTCTGGATTGAGCATTATGGCTATGAGCAGACTAAGGCTTCTGTTATCGGTTCAATGGATAAATTGCAGGTGGATTATCTTGACCTTTGCCTGCTTCATCAGCCGTTCAGCGACGCTTACGGTGCATATCGAGCATTGGAGGAGCTTTATGAAGAGGGAAAAATAAGGGCGATAGGGATCTCTAATTTTTATGTTGACCGTATGGTTGATTTTGCGTCCTTTAATCGAATAAAGCCTATGGTAAATCAGGTTGAGCTTCACCCGCATAATCAGCAGAAGGAAGCAAAGCAGTGGCACGATAAATATGGGATTCAGCTTGAAGCATGGGCGCCGTTCGGAGAGGGCAGAGGAGGAATGTTTGAACTGCCCGAATTAAAGGAAATCGCTGAAAAGTATGGTAAAACTGTCGCACAGGTAATACTTCGCTGGCATTTGCAAAGGGGAATTGTTGTTATTCCAAAATCGACCCATATTGAGCGTATGGAGGAAAACTTCAACGTGTTTGACTTTGAGCTTAATGCCGAGGATATGTTTGCAATCGCCGCACTTGACAAAAATGAAAGCAGCTTTTTCTCCCATACTGATCCGAATATGGTCGAGTGGTTCGTGAAAATGGTTGAAGAACGAAAAAAACAGCATGACTGCACAAAGGAAAAGAAAAGCTGGTAATACTAAACACCAATAAAATACTGGAAAAAATCTGCGCCGAAATCCAATATATTCAAGCTTGTCGGCTTGATTTTTTTCAAATTTTAAATGGTGTTTAGTAT
>CAZUDC010000007.1:0-25087 GCA_964619105.1 uncultured Ruminococcus sp. | reverse complement strand
CTATTGGTACTGTGATACTTAGCGAAAAGGAACTTCTTAATGAGCTTTGTGCGGAAATAGTAGAAAGCAGAAATGAGTTTCAGATTGAACTTGAAGCACTTGCGATAAAATATACTAAGCTTGAAAAGGTTTTTAAGTCGGTAACTAATTTTATTTTTATAAAAACTGCTTCAGCAAAGGAAATTCATTCAAGGCTTCTTGAACGTTCAATTGCTGTGCGTCTTATGGGAAATTATATAAGAATTTCCGCAGGAACAAAGGAAGAAAATGCTGCGGTTATTTCCGCACTTGATGAAATTCTTTCCAAAATGTAAGGGGTGTTGATGATGCGAAAGTCAGAAATTTCAAGAAAAACCCGTGAAACCGATATTTTTGTAAGTATAGATCTCGATGGAAGTGGGATTGCTGATATTTCAACGGGAATTGGTTTTTTTGATCATATGCTTACGGCTTTATGCGTTCACAGCGGATTTGATTTAACCATAAAAGCAGATGGAGATCTCTATGTAGATGCCCACCATACCGTTGAGGACACTGGAATTGTCCTTGGTCAGGCTTTTAAACAAGCAATAGGCGATATGATGGGTATTGAACGATATGGAAACTCGTTCATTCCTATGGATGAAGCTCTTGGATTTGCGTGTGTGGATATAAGTAATCGTCCGTTTCTTGTATTCAATGCAGATTTTGATGATGACAGAACAGGTACATTTGATAACTGCCTTACGGAGGAATTTTTTCGTGCGTTTGCTTTCAATGCAGGATTGACGCTACACATAAAAAAAGAATACGGAAAGAACGATCATCATATTATTGAGGCAATTTTCAAAGCAGTAGCTCATGCTTTGAAAATTGCAGCAAGAAAAAATGGTGGTGATATTCTCTCAACAAAGGGTGTATTATAATGATTGCAATAATAGATTACGGTGCAGGCAATATTTTCAGCGTTAAAAATGCACTAGATTATCTTGGAGTAGAAAATATTCTTACATCTGACGTAAAGATTATTGAAAATGCAGATGAGATAATCCTTCCCGGGGTTGGTGCATTTCCCTGGGCAATGAAAAAACTGAACGAAAGCGGACTTATTCCGACAATAATAAATCAAGCAACGGTAAAGCCATTTCTTGGCATTTGTCTTGGTATGCAGCTTATCTTTGATAAGGGCTATGAATTTGGTGAAACAGAAGGTCTTGCACTTATTTCGGGCAATATAAAAAAGCTTGAACGCGGTAATCTGTCTATTCCGCATATGGGGTGGAACAGCCTTGTTTTTAACAATGAATGTCCTATTCTTAAAGATATTGACGAGGGAGAATATGTTTACTTTGTTCATTCCTTTGCCGCCGAATGTAACGATGACAGTGTTGCCGCATATTGTGATTACGGAGGAAAGGTTACAGCATTGGTTCACGATGGCAAATATGTATATGGCACGCAGTTTCACCCTGAAAAAAGCGGTAAAACAGGACTTAAAATGCTCAAAAACTTTTCGGAGCTTGTTTAACGGGAGGATGTTAAGATGCTTGCAAAAAGAATAATCCCTTGCCTTGACGTTCGTGATGGAAAGGTCGTAAAGGGTGTAAATTTTGTTGGAATAAAGGAAATAGGGGATCCTGTTGAATGTGCTTCAGAGTATGACAAGCAAGGTGCTGACGAAATAATTTTTCTCGATATAACAGCTTCTCATGAGGGCAGGGGAACTATGCTTGATGTTGTACGCAAAACTGCACAACAGGTTTTCGTTCCTCTTACAGTCGGTGGCGGCATACGAACGATCGATGATTTCAGAGATACGCTTCGTGCTGGTGCAGATAAGGTATCGGTAAATTCCTCCGCTGTAAAAAATCCACAGCTTATAAAAGAAGCGGCAGATATTTTCGGCAGTCAATGCGTTGTTGTAGCAATAGACGCAAAAAAATGCGAGGACGGTCATTATACAGTTGTAATAAACGGCGGCAGAATAGATATGAATATTGACGCTGTCGAATGGGCAAAGAAAGCTGAGGAACTCGGTGCAGGTGAAATATTACTCACATCAATGGATACAGATGGTGTAAAGGGCGGCTTTGACCTTGATATGCTTAACGCAGTATGCAGTGTTGTAAAAATACCTGTTATTGCAAGCGGAGGATGCGGAAAGCTTGAACATTTCACTGAGGTTTTTGAAAAAACAAATGCGTCTGCAGCTCTTGCGGCTTCACTTTTCCATTATAAGGAATTGACCGTTGGTGATGTAAAGGAAGAAATGAAAGCGCACGATATTTCTGTCAGAATAATATAAGCTACATACATTTGGAAGGATATGATAAATATGGGTCTTATTGAAGAAACAAACGAACTTATGCTCGATTGGGAAAAATTAAATAAAATTTCATCGGAATTTCATGTTATTCCTGTTGCAGTTCAGAATATATTAACCAAAGAGGTCATTCTTGTCGCTTATGTAAATGAAGTAGCTTTAAAGGAATCTATTCGTTTAAAAAAAGCTGTTTTTTGGAGTACATCACGCAATCAGCTTTGGTTCAAGGGTGCAGAATCAGGAAATACGTTCACTCTTGATCATATTTATGTCAACTGTGAGCAAAATTCACTTGTATTTCAGGTAACACCCGATAAGGGAAATATCTGTCACACAAGCTATAATGGAGTTGCAAATAACTGTTATTATCGTGAGCTTGATATGAATACGATGAAGCTTATCAACCTAAACGAAAAAGGAGTTTAAATATGACAGTATATGAAGAAATTTTTGAAGTATTAAAGCTTCGCAAAAAAGCTTTTGACGAGGGAAATGCCCCTGAAAAATCATACACCTGTTATCTTTATGAAAAAGGTGTTGATAAAATTTGCAAAAAAGTTGGAGAAGAGGCTACCGAAACGGTTATTGCTGCTAAAAACGGCGATAATGATGAGCTTATGAATGAGGTCAATGATCTTATTTACCATATTATGGTGCTTTGCGTAAATCAAGGACTTGAATGGAGCGATGTTGAAAAGGTTCTTTCCGAAAGAAATGAGAAAATCGGAAACCTTAAAAACTTCCATACAACCGATAAAAACAGCTGATATTTTTTCGCAAAAAGTAACCTTTGCTGCCTTCTGTGAATAATATATATTGAAGTTTTAAGGTAAGCCCTTACTTTAGTATTTTTACAGGAGGTTTTTTATGAGCGAAAATAATAACTGCTTCAAGGAAGCGGTATGCGTTGATGTCCAGCGGATCTTTGACAGCTGTTCCGACCGTGACTGTATCTATGACCTTCCAATAACGCTTACGGATACCTCAGCGGCAATAACCGATGATATGGATATTGTGAAAACACGCTGTGCCGAGGTTGAGGTTACTTGTATTTCGGTTGATTCAGTTCCGTTCAAGTCAGGTTTTTATGCTGTTGATATCACCTATCGATTCAAAATAACAGCCGAAGCCTTTACACAGGGCATATGCAGAAATCAGACTGGAACAATACTCTGTGGCACTGCTTTATGGAATAAAAGAGTTATTCTTTATGGCAGTGAAGGAAGTTCAAAAGTATTTACGAGTGATCAGGATATCGTAGTTAGTGATCCCGAATGCTGTGACTGTGGCTGTTGTAGTAATTCAGCAACTATGCCAAAGGCAACGGTTCGTGTACTTGATCCTATCGCACTTGATACTAAGCTGGTTCAAACTGGCGAGGGACAGACGGTTGAAAAAAATCTTGTTGTTTCACTTGGATTATTTTCAATAATACAGCTTTCACGACCTGTTTCAATAATTATTCCGGCTTATGATTATTGCATTCCATGTAAGGATTGCTCGCTTACAGATTCAAGTGAATCACCATGCGATGTGTTCGGGAAGCTTGAATTTCCATCGGAACAGTTCTTTCCGCAGCCATCATCAAGTGCGGCAACAAAATACGGCTGCTGTGAAAAAACGCCCGTTGAATGTGAATGTACAAATAATCAATAATTGACCAAATATATATGCAGATAATTTGAAAGCTGACATTGCAAATTATCTGCATTATTTTTAACGTAAACTTATGATATTATGAAAATGTTTTGTTTTTGGTTGCAATTTTACTAAAAAAGTGGTATAATATTATGTAATAGATTTTGAGGAGAGATAGCAGCTTGACCGAATATATAAAAAAAATTAAGAACATAATAAATAAAATGGACGAGATACCGTTGTGTTATGTACATAGCTTTGGTTGTCAGCAGAATGTAAGCGATGGTGAGAGGATACTCGGTCTGCTTTCGACCTGTGGCTATGGAATAACATCTGAACCCGATACGGCACAGCTTATTCTCTATAATACCTGTGCGGTTCGTGAAAATGCCGAAAATAAGGTCTATGGCATGATTGGAGAGCTTAAGCATCTGAAAGAAAAAAATCCGGAACTTATAATCGGTTTATGTGGATGTATGGCTCAGGAAAGCAAAACTGTTGAAAAAATACGTAGCACATATAAGCAGGTGGATCTAATTTTCGGAACGCATGCTCTTTCAGAATTGCCAAGACTTCTTTATGAGGTTTTGACAAAGCGTAAATTCATATTTGATACAGATGAATATAATTCATTGCCTCCGAAAGTATCTTCTGTACGTCAGAGCAGCTTTAAAACAGGCGTTCCAATAATGTATGGTTGCGATAATTTTTGCTCATATTGTATCGTTCCTTATGTGAGAGGACGTGAAAAAAGCCGCGAGACTGAGGATATTTTATCCGAGATTTGCGAGCTTGCGGATAAGGGCTATAAGGAAATAATGTTACTTGGTCAGAATGTCAACTCATATGGCAAGGGATTGGACAAGCCTATTAGCTTTTCAGAGCTGTTAAGGAAAATCAACAGCATCGATGGTGATTTTAAAATACGTTTTATGTCGCCGCATCCTAAGGATTGTACTCCCGAGCTTATTGATACCATTCTCGAATGCGATAAAGTATGCAAGCATCTGCATCTTCCGCTTCAATCTGGAAGCAATGAAGTTCTCAAAAAAATGAACAGACGTTACACAGCTGAAAAGTATATGGAAATTGTTGACTATGTAAGGAGCAGGACTCCTGGTTTTTCGCTTACTACAGATATTATAGTCGGCTTTCCTAATGAAACTTATGAGGATTTTCTTAAAACCAAGGAAATTGTTGAAAAGGTGAAATTTGATAATATTTACTCATTCATCTATTCAAAACGCAGTGGTACAAAAGCGGCAGAAATAGTCGACAACACAAGCGATGAGGATAAAAGTAAATGGATGACGGAGCTTCTTGCTGTACAGCGTGAGGTTTCGACAGAACATTATAAACGTTTTCTCGGACGTGAGCTTGAAGTGTTATTTGACGCCGAAAGCAAGCATGAGGGATATATAACGGGAAAAAGCGATGAATTTATCATCGTTGAAGCTAAAGGCGACAGTTCGCTTATAGGTAAAAGAAAAAAAGTAAAAATTACGCAGACCTATAATTGGGCTGTCAGCGGTGAAATAATTGATTTGGAGGAGTAAACAATGCAGGTTATTGAAAAAGCAAGAGAGCTTGGAGTTCTTATACAGCAAGACGAGCGTTATTCCGCTTATTATGTTGCAAAGGAAGCAAATGATAAGGACGAAAATCTCCAGAATATGATAAATGAATTTAATATGAAGCGTATGCAGCTTAATGCGGAGGTTTCAAAGGAAGAAAAGAACGAAGAACGTCTTTCCGAGCTTGATGACGCTATTAAATCGCTTTACGGAACAATAATGGCGAATGAAAATATGATAAGATATAACAGGGCAAAATCTGATATGGACAGTCTTTTGAATCAGATAAATATGATAATCACCTATTCCGCAAATGGAGAAGATCCGCTTACCTGTCCATGTGAAGAGGTTAACGTAAACTGCGGTGGCGATTGCTCTGCCTGTGCAGGCTGCCACTAAGCCAGCATTACTGTACTATGCTGATACGGAAGCAAGGTACAGTTTCATTTCAATTTCAATAAGAGGTAGGTACTACTTGCCTGAGTTATTATTGAATAGATACGGAGGATTTTTCTGTGGAAATTGATATGCAAAAGCTTTCACCGATGATGAAACAATACTTCAAGGTTAAAGAAAGATGCCCGGAACATATACTTTTTTTCAGACTTGGTGACTTTTATGAAATGTTTTTTGATGACGCACTCTTTGTATCTAAGCTGCTTGAGCTAACTCTTACAGGACGTGACTGCGGACTTGAAGAACGCGCTCCGATGTGTGGCATTCCTTATCATTCATGTGAAATATATATAAAAAAGCTTGTAGACGCAGGTCAAAAGGTTGCTATATGCGAACAGCTGACTGACCCTAAGGATGCAAAGGGAGGTATTGTTGAACGTGATATCGTTCGTATCGTTACTCCGGGAACTGTAACGGAAAGCAATCTACTTGACGAATCCAAGAATAACTATATTGCAGCAGTTTATGCAGCAGAATCCGGTTGTGCACTTTGCTTTGCTGATATCTCAACAGGCGAGGTTCATCTATTCAATAAAGCAGAGAAGAATGTTGAAGGTGAAGTTATAAATGAGCTTGTAAAGTTTTCACCTGTTGAAATTTTATTCAATCAAACTTTTCTTGATTATAAAAAGGTTCAGGATTTTATCCGAACAAAGATGAATGTTTCTGTCCAACTTTTGGATAACGATGATTTTGATATTACTCAGCGTAAGGAAATAGTTCTGAAGCAGTTTAATGTTAATGATCTTGATGAAATATCTCTACGCGAGGGGACTATCGAAGCTGATTGTTTATGCGGTTTATTCGGATATATTTATAATACTCAAAAAACTCTCGTAGGAAGGTTTACAGAAATAAAGCGGTATAATGATAATTTCTTTATGGAGCTTGATTATACTGCAAGAAAGAATCTTGAGCTTACAGAAACTATGAGAAACAAGGAGAAAAAAGGCAGCCTGCTTTGGGTTCTTGATCATACAAATACTTCAATGGGTAAGCGTTTACTGAAATCATACATAGAACAACCGCTTGTTAAGCTTGCGATAATTACCAACAGACTTGACGCTGTTGAACAGCTTTGCAGGAAATCCGTTTTACGCCAGAAGCTGTCTGATTCTTTGTCCAAGGTGTATGATATTGAACGTCTTATGACTAGGATAATGTATAAAACAGCCACGCCCCGTGATGTTAAGGCTTTATCTCAGACTGCGTTGCAGCTGCCTGGAATAAAAGATCTTCTTAATGAATTTTCAGTAAAGCTTCTTTGTGAACTGAACGGTAAAATAGATACTCTTAAAGATATTTCCGATTTGGTGGAAAAAGCTATAGTAGATGAACCACCCGCAACTGCAAAGGAGGGCGGTGTTATCAAGGATGGCTTTAATTCAGAGCTTGATAATCTTCGTCATATAATCAATTCGGGAAAGGATATAATTGAAGAAATTGAACAGCGAGAGCGTGAAAAAACGGGAATAAAAAATCTTAAGATTGGTTATAACCGTGTTTTCGGATATTATATTGAAGTCACAAAATCATATTATGACTTGATACCTGAGCATTATATCCGCAAACAGACACTTGCCAACTGTGAAAGATTTATTACAGATGAGCTTAAAAAGACTGAAAACGAAATACTTGGTGCAAATGAAAAGATTTTATCTCTTGAAGCAAATATTTTTGCTGAAGTAAGAGATTTTATAGTCGAGAAAATAATAAGAGTACAGGAAACCGCTTCAGCAATAGCACAGCTTGATGTTTTATGCTCATTTGCATATGTTTCTATGAAGAATGAATATGTAAAGCCTGATATTGCAATAGACGGAATTATCGATATCGTTGACGGAAGACATCCTGTTGTTGAACTTATGCTTGATGATGAGATATATGTTCCGAACGATACATATATCGATATGAACAGCAACCGTATGCAGATTATTACAGGTCCGAATATGTCAGGTAAATCAACATATATGCGTCAGGTTGCGCTTATAACTCTTATGGCACAGATCGGCTGTTTTGTTCCTGCAAAAAGAGCCAGCATAACCATTGTTGACAAAATTTTTACCAGAGTAGGAGCGTCTGATGACCTTACGGCCGGAAAATCGACCTTTATGGTCGAAATGAGTGAGGTTGCGGATATACTGAAAAACGCAACCAAGCAAAGTCTTGTTATTCTTGACGAGGTAGGAAGAGGTACCTCTACCTTTGACGGAATAAGTATTGCGACATCTGTTGCGGAATATATTTCAAACAAGCGTATTCTCGGTTGTAAAACGCTTTTTGCAACCCATTACCATGAGCTTATTCAGCTTGAAAACAGGCTTGAAGGAGTCAAAAATTACAGTGTTGCTGTAAAAAAGATAGGTGAGGATATAAGATTTTTAAGAAAAATCGTTCCTGGCGGCGTAGATGACAGCTACGGTATAGAGGTTGCAAAGCTTGCAGGTCTGCCGAATAAGGTTTTAAGCCGTGCTAAAGAGCTTCTGACAGAAATGGAAAGCGAAAAAGTCAGTGAAAAATTGAATAAGCATGATGACAGCAGTATGCAGATAACCTTTGGTGCTATGAATGACGAGCTTATTCTTGCCAGATTAAGAAAAACAAACGCAGATGAATTTAGCGGAGAAGAAGCAAAGCAATTTCTTAAGGAGCTTTGCAAATCGCTATAAAATGGAGATATAATGGGAAGAATTAACTTACTTCAAAAGGAAACCTCGGAGCTTATTGCGGCGGGTGAGGTAATCGAACGTCCAAGTTCTGTTATAAAAGAACTTATTGAAAATTCCATAGACAGCGGTGCAGATAATATAACCGTTGAAATAAAAAACGGTGGCATTTCCTATATTCGTATAACGGATAACGGCTGCGGAATGGAGACTGAAGATGTACCGACCGCCTTTCTGCGTCATGCAACAAGTAAAATAACCTCAAAAGAGGATCTTAACAGCATAAATACACTTGGTTTCCGAGGTGAAGCGCTTGCTTCTATATGTGCTGTTGCAAGAGTTGAGGTGTTGACAAAGGTTGCAGGAAGTATGTACGGCACTCATTACATCATTGAGGGATCAGAAGAAAAGCTTAATGAACAGACGGGTTGCCCTGACGGAACAACTATCATTATCCGTGATATTTTCTTTAACGTGCCTGCACGATTGAAATTTCTGAAAAAGGATGTTGCCGAAGGAAACGCTATTGCTGATATAACAAGTAAAATTGCTGTATCACATCCTGAAATCGCATTCAAGTTTATTAGGAATAATCATCAAGACTTTTTTACTCCCGGTGACGGAGATCTTTATTCATCTATATATTCTGTTATGGGTAAGGATTTTGCTGAATCGCTTCTTCCTGTTAAATATAAACTGAATGGAGTCAAGATACATGGATTTGTTGTTAAACCCTTAAAAGGGAGACCGAAAAGGAATTTTCAGTATTTTTTTGTGAACGGAAGATATGTTAAATCTTACATATGCTCCTATTCACTTGAAGAAGCATATCAGAACAGCATTATGGAAGGAAAATTTCCTGCTTGTGTACTTCTTATGGAAGTATCACCTGTAATGCTGGATGTGAATGTTCACCCTGCAAAAATTGAAGTTCGTTTTAATGATGACAGATTAATACATGACAGCATTTTCTTTTCTGTTAAAACAACCTTGCATAATAATTCTGAACCAATGCAAATGGAAATCAAACAGCCGATTCCCGATTATACAAAGCCGTTGCCTGAAAGCTACGATATCGGTAAACAGCTTATGTTTGCTGATAATAATTACAATAATAAAAATGAACAGCATATAAGCGTAAATGATGTTGGAAGATTTGTTGGAAGAATGGAAAACACGTCGGTTGTCGGTATCGCTTCTGTAAACACTAAGGATACAGAAAAAACACATTATGATTTTAGTGTATACGATAATGAAAAAAAGGAAATAAAAAACGAACCGCAGAATAATGTAACAGTTAACATTGAATACAACGATATAAAGAACAACAGTTCACTTACAGATATACCTTATAGAATTGAACCTCTTGACGAAGATTTACCTTCAATACCCACTTCTACCGAACACGGTAATGAATATAAATATATTAATGAGGTCAACAATGCTCAATTAATTGAACAGCCAAAAAAGGAGATATTTTTCCGAATAATTGGGGAAGTGTTCAAGGAATATATAATAGCAGAGGTCGATAAGGAGATAATATTAGTAGATAAGCATGCTGCACACGAACGTATAATATTCGAAAAGTTAAAATCAAAAAAACAAAATCTGCAATGTCAGATGATGCTTGAACCTGTTGATGTTATGCTTTCAAATGAGGAATTTGACGCTCTTACTCAAAATAAGCAAATAGCTTTTGAGCTTGGCTTTTCATTTAAGGAGAAACGCAACACATCGGTAAGTGTGAACGGGATACCTGCAATACTTGATGGCTGTGATCCATCGGATCTAATAATTGAGCTTGCAAGTAATTTTGCTTCAAACAGAAATAATCCTCTGCCTGTTGTTCTTGATGATATGTATCATACGTTTGCTTGCAAGGCTGCGATAAAAGCAAACGATGAGAACACTCAAAAGGAGCTTGCGGAAATAGTACGAACTATTCTTGAGGATGAAAATATACGCTATTGTCCACATGGCAGACCTGTTTTGTTTAAGCTGACCAAATACGAACTTGATAAACAGTTCAGGAGAATTGTCTGATGAAAAATAAACAAAAGCTTCTTGCTGTTGTCGGTCCAACAGCATCAGGAAAAACTGCAGTAGGAATTGAGCTTGCAAAAGAATATAACGGAGAGATAGTATCAGCTGATTCCATGCAGATATATAAAGGAATGGATATTGCTACAGCAAAGCCTACACAGGAGGAAATGCAGGGAATACCTCATCATCTGATAAGTATGCTTGAAGTGACAGATTTTTTTAGTGTTGCCGATTATATGAAGCTTGCACAGAAAAAAATATCGGAAATAACCGAAAGAGGGAGATTGCCTATTCTTGTCGGAGGAACAGGTCTTTATGTTTCCTCGCTTATTGATAATATAACTTTCGATAATGCTTTAACGGACGGAGGTATCAGAAAAAAGCTGAATGAACAGGGAGCAGAGTATGGCGGAGAATACATGCTTGAAAGGCTGCGTGAGATTGATCCGGAAACAGCAGACAAGCTGCCTGCACAAAATCTGACGAGAATAATTCGTGCTATCGAGGTCTATGAAATAACAGGTATTCCATTTAGCAAACATAAGGAAATGAGCCGGCAGGAACCTATTTATGACGCTTGTATTATAGGCTTGAACTATACAGACAGAAGTATACTATATGAGCGTATCAATAAGCGTGTTGACATAATGCTTGAAAATGGATTGCTTGATGAGTGTCGTGCTGTTTATGATAAAAAACAGCTCGGTACTGTATGTCAGGCGATCGGTTATAAAGAGTTTATACCGTATTTTAAAGGAGAACGTTCAAAAGAGGAATGTATTGACAAAATCAAACAATATTCACGCAATTATGCCAAACGTCAGCTGACATGGTTTCGTCGAGATGAACGAATTATGTGGGTTGAAATTGCTAAAGATACAGCATTTAGTACAATTATTGCAGATTGTAAAAAAATAGTAGCCAAAAACGAATTTTTGTGATATAATATATGGTGTGTATGAAAGTATTTGTTTAATCATCATTCAAAAATATGTTTACAAGGTGATGAGTAGCATTTTTTTATGCACCGTAAATGTATACCAGTTATGTATTTGCCTTTAGGAGTTGTTTCTATGAATAAGAATTTGAATTTACAGGATGTTTTTTTAAATCAGGTAAGAAAGGATAAGATTTATGTAACATTTATCCTTACCAATGGTTTCCAATTCAAGGGTATCGTAAAGGGTTTTGATAATTATACGGTAATTCTGGATTGTGATGGAAAGCAGGAGCTTGTTTTCAAGCATGCTATTTCAACCATTGTTCCAAGTAAGCCTATTCCTATTCTTGATTTTGAACAGTAATTATTCATGGATACTATCATAGGTAAGGTGCTTGTTCTGATTTTGTCTGTTTTTTTGCTTGTAACCGTGTTTCATCAGGGTGTGCAGGTCTTTGAGGACGAGTATACAACTGAAACAGCAACAGTTTATTCATCTGCTGAAAAAGTTACCTTTAATGGTGTTTATATTCGGAATGAAACTGTTGTGAACGGTGGTAAAAACGGTGTTTTAAGCTATCCTTCACAGGATGGCAGCAAAGTCGCAAAGGATTCCGTTGTTGCTTATGTTTACAAAAGTGATAATGACATCTATATTAATCAGCAGATAGAAAAATTGAAAAACGAGGTTGAAATTCTGAGAAAGGAACAAAATCCTGGAACAACAGTCGTTGCTCAGCCTGAATTTATCTCGTCGCTGATCGATGAAAAATACCGCACAATAACAACTATCGCTGCCAGAGGGGATGTTTCATCACTTGAAAGCGAAAGCGATAATTTCCAGATGCTAATGGGAATATATCAGATAGTCATAGGTAGGGAAGAGGACTACAATGATAGAATCGATCGGCTTGAAAAGGAAATAAAACTCCTTGAAGCAAAGCAAAAATCCCCGATTGATATGATAACTGTCCCAAATTCGGGATATTTTATCAGTTATGTTGACGGTTATGAAAATATTCTTTCAACGGATAAGGTTGCATCGCTGACAGCTGATGATATAAAGGAAGTAATTGGTAACGAAGGCTTTAATACTTCAAAAATATCAAAAAAAGCTATCGGAAAGATCGTTGATGGTTATGAATGGAAACTTGTCGGAATTGTTGATCCGAAAGACGCTTCATTTAATGTGGGAAAGGAAGTAAAAATAAAGCTTTCTTCAACGCCGGATCTTTTGACCGCAACGATTTCAGATGTTATAGAAACTGATGATCCTAATGAAAATATAATCGTTATATCCTGCGAAAAACTTAATTACAATCTTGTTCAGTACCGAACAGAGAGAGTTGAAATAATTCTTGACGATTACAGCGGGTTAAAAATCCCGAGAGAAGCAATAAGATTCAATAAGTGCAATGAAAAGGGCGTATATGTTCTTCTCGGTCAGAAAATTGCATTTAAAAAGATAGATGAGATCTTTGAATGTGATGAATATGTGCTTTCTGCGATAAGCTCTGATACGGGATATATAAGCGTTTATGAGGACATTATTTTAAGTGGTGAAATTCCTGCTGAGGTTATGGGGCAAGCTGTTGATACTTCTGAACAGGAGGCTTCCTCTTCTGAAATAACATCGGAAATTACCAACGGAGATGATACGTCAGATGTATGAAAATATCTGTGAAAATTATAAAAAGACGCTCTATGACGTTTTTGACGCTAAAGCGAAATATAGAAAAAATGATGATGTACTTAAGCTTATGATCGTCACAAAAACTGTTCCTGCGGAAGCAGTTAATAAGGTTATTGAATGTGGGGCAGGACTTATCGGCGAAAACAGAGTTCAGGAATATCTTGAAAAAAAGGACGCTTATTTGCCTGCGGAGGTTCATTTTATCGGACATTTGCAGAGAAATAAGATAAAATATATTATCAATTCCGTTAAATGTATACAATCGGTGGATAGCGTTGAGCTTGCAAGTGAGATCAATAAACACGCTGAAAAGAACGGTATTGTTATGGACATTCTTGCTGAAGTAAATATCGGTGCAGAAGAGTCAAAATCGGGAGTTGCTCCCGATGAGGTGGAGGAGCTTATTTTTTCTCTTTCTGAGCTTTCAAGCATAAAAGTTAAGGGACTTATGACAATTCCGCCTAAAAATAATAACAAAGCGTATTTTGAAAAAATGCAAATTCTTTTCAATGATATGCAGAATAAAAGGATAAAAAACGTATCAATGGATATTCTTTCGATGGGAATGTCAGCAGATTACGTTGAAGCCATAAAATATGGTTCAAATATAGTAAGAATTGGTTCTGGTATTTTTGGTTCCAGAAAATAAAAGAGAGGATGTAAACTATGGGATTTCTTGATACTATTAAAGAGGCGATCGGAATTGGTCCTGAGGAGGATGATCGTTCAGATGATTATTTGAATGAACAGCCGAGCAATTATGACAGAGATGACGAAGCAAAGACGAACAGGGTCGTTAATATCAGTGCAACCGCACAGCTTCAGGTAATTCTTGTTAAGCCTGAGGTTTTTGCTGACGCCAAAGAAATTGCCAACCATCTTAACTCCAAGAAAACCGTTGTGCTTAATCTTGAATCCACAACCCCCGATGTCACAAGAAGAATTATCGACTTTTTGGGCGGTGTTGCATATGCAAATGGAGGTAATATAAAGCCTGTTGCAAACAATACATTTATAATTACACCTTATAATGTAGGATTTGTTGGTGAAGATCTTGTGGGTGAGCTTGAAAATAATGGTGTGATAATCTGATGAAGCTACCATCGGGCTTACTGCCCTCCGATGAGGACAAGCTATTTGCTGCATATATTGCTGATAACGCTGAGATCTGCGAAAGACGATTTATTACTAAATATACCGCTTTTCTCGACGAGAACCAAAAGAAGACGGCTAAAATCGTTCTCTCTTCCATCGGATTTGATAATTATTTGTTTTACGGCGGTTTTGATAAGGCTTCAAGATGTGTTCTCGGATTCTACCAACAATATTCCGAAAAGGAACAGGGAATGTTCCCTATAACTGCACTGGAAATAATATATCGTAGAGAAAGCAAGCTTTCACACAGGGATTTTCTCGGTGCCTTTATGTCCTGTGGGATAAACAGAAATATGATCGGCGATATAATAGTTAACGATGGAAGAACTGTGGCTTTTGTGTATGACACTGTAGCTGATACATTGTTATATGACTTGAAAAAAATAGGTTCTGTCGGTGTCAGGATAACTGAAACAGAATCACCCAATATTGAAATAATCGAGAATTTCAAGGAGATAGAAGGTACTATTTCTTCGCTTCGATGTGACTGTATTGTCAGCCTTGCATTGAGGGTCAGCCGTGAAAAATCCGCCAATCTCATAAAAAATGATAAATTAACGCTAAATGGCAGGAAATGTAATTCTGTAAGTCGTGAGATGAGTTGCGGAGATGTTTTTTCCATAAAGGGTTCAGGAAAGTTTATTTTAAGCAGCATAAATGGCATTACCAAGAAGGATAGACTTCATATAAATGTAAAAAAATATATTTAGAGGTGAAAGATATGCTTACAGCAAAGGATATTAATAATAAAAAATTTGAGCAGACAAGACCCGGATATAAGCCAGAAGAGGTTGACGATTTTCTCCGTGAGATCGCTTTGCAGATAACCCAGATGCAAAAGGATAAAGAGGAAATCGAAAAGAAAATTGAGGTACTTGTTGAAAGTGTTCGTGAATATAAAAAGGACGAAGACGCTCTTAAGGACGCTCTTATTGGTGCACAGAAGCAGGGTAGAGCTGTAATTCAAGAAGCTCATGAAAACGCTGATAAAATTATAGCTGAGGCTCATGTCAAAGCAGATGAAATTATCGGAAATACAAGAGTTCAGCTAGAAAAGGAAAAACACTGCCTTTCAAAAATGCAGCAGGAGGTTTCGGATTTCAAGCAAAACCTTCTTACAATGTATAAGGCTCACCTTGAACAGATAACAGCTATTCCCGAATTTGATGATGACGAACCAAGTGAGACTTCTGGTGTAACTGCAACAGTTGAGAATAAGCCTTCCGAACAGCAGGTTAAAAACGAGAATGTAAATATGGACGCAACAAGGGTTGTTGAAACGCCTGTAAGAAAGACGGTTACAGCTTCACCGTTCGATGGTATGCAGTCAGCAGGTGAAAACAAGTTCGGAAATCTTAGATTTGGTCAGAACAAATAAAATATGCAGTTTATTGATAGCTTTTGTATGGTATCAAAAACGGCTCTATTCTACTTATTATAAGGAGATATATTCAAATGGCGCAGGATTATAATTTAACCATCAATCTTCCCAAAACGGAATTTTCCATGAGAGGAAATCTTGTTCAGAAAGAACCTGTTATGCTCGAAGAATGGGCAAAAAACAGAGTCTACCACAAAATGATCGAAAAAAACAGCGAAAAACCTAAGTATGTTCTTCATGACGGACCTCCGTATGCAAACGGTGATATTCATATGGGTACTGCTCTTAACAAGGTACTTAAGGATATTATAGTACGTTATAAAAATATGAACGGATATTGTTCACCTTATATTCCGGGTTGGGATACTCATGGACTTCCAATCGAGCTTAAAGCTCTTAAGGAGCTTGGTGTTGATAAGGGAGCTATTTCTCCTGTTGAATTGAGAAAGCATTGCCATGATTATGCACTTACTCAGGTTGATAATCAGATGAAGCAGTTCAAACGCTTAGGTGTATGGGGCGATTTTGATGATCCATATCTCACACTTAAGCCTGGCTTTGAGGCAAATGAAATCGAAGTTTTTGGCGAAATGTATAAAAAGGGATACATTTACAAGGGTCTTAAGCCTGTGTATTGGTGTCCTGATTGCCAGACTGCACTTGCTGAAGCAGAAATTGAATATGCAAATGATCCTTGTCACTCAATTTATGTAAAATTCAAGGTTTCAGATGATAAGGGTAAGTTTACTGCAATGGGTCTTGATCTTGATAAAACATATTTTGTTATCTGGACAACAACAACATGGACGCTTCCTGGAAATCTTGCTATATGCCTTGGTCCTGATTATGAATATACCGTTGTAAAAGCAAACGGAGAAAACTATATTATGGCGGCAGAGCTTGTTAGACCTACTATGGCTGCCGCAAAAATTGAGAATTATACAACTGAAGGAACATTTACAGGTAAAGAGCTTGAATATATAACTGCAGCGCATCCATTTATGAATAGGG
This sequence comes from uncultured Ruminococcus sp., assembly GCA_964619105.1. Lineage (GTDB taxonomy): Bacteria > Bacillota > Clostridia > Oscillospirales > Ruminococcaceae > UMGS363. The sequence goes on along the minus strand of CAZUDC010000007.1, from coordinate 8,228 downwards.
ATTCTCTCGTTATTGTCGGGGATCATGTTACTCTTGAAAGTGGTACGGGGTGTGTACACACTGCTCCGGGTTTTGGTGTTGACGACTTTGAGGTTTGCAAAAAGTATCCTGAGATTGGCATTGTTGTTCCTGTTGACGCAAAGGGTATTCAGACTACTGATGCAGGAAAGTATGCCGGTCTTTCCACAACTGATTCCAATAAAATCATCGCACAGGATCTCGAGGAAAGTGGCGCATTATTTGCACTTGAAAAAATTGTCCACCAGTATCCTCATTGTTGGAGATGTAAAAATCCTATTCTTTTCAGAGCTACAGAACAGTGGTTCTGCTCTGTGAAGGGTTTTAAGGATATAGCTATAGAAAATATCAGCGAAGTACAGTGGATTCCTGAGTGGGGTGAAGAACGTATCAAGGGAATGGTTAATGACAGAAGTGACTGGTGCATTTCACGTCAGAGAACCTGGGGCGTTCCGATTCCTGTATTCTATTGCAAGGATTGCGGTAAGCCAATTGTTAATGATAAAACAATCAGCAAAATTTCTGAAATTTTCCGTAAGGAAGGTTCAGATGCATGGTATATCTATAACGCAGATGAGCTTATCCCTGAAGGACTTAAATGTGAATGTGGTTGTTCTGAATTTACTAAGGAAACAGATATTTTTGATGTATGGTTTGACAGCGGTGTTACTCATAAAGCTGTTATGAACGAAAGAGGCTTTGATACACCTGTTGACCTTTATCTTGAAGGTGCTGACCAGTACAGGGGTTGGTTTCAGTCTTCACTTCTTACTTCTGCCGCTGTAATTGGCAAAGCTCCGTATAAAGCTGTCTGCACCCACGGGTGGGTTGTTGACGGCGAAGGTAAAACTATGCATAAATCACTTGGAAACGGTGTTGCTCCAAGTGAGGTTACTGAAAAATATGGTGCTGATATACTTAGACTTTGGGCTGCTTCATCGGATTATCATGCGGATATAAGAATATCAAATGAAATTCTTAAACAGCTTACCGACACCTATAAAAAAATTCGTAATACGGCACGATATATACTTGGAAATCTTGGTGACAGCACTGGATTTGATGTTAAAAAAGATATTGTTCCGATAAATGAACTTCATGAGATTGATAAATGGGCAATTATACGTCTAAATACCCTTATCGAAAAGTGCAAAGCTGCTTATGACACATTTGATTTCCATGTTGCAATTCACAGCATACACAATTTCTGCGTAACTGATATGTCAAACTTTTATCTTGACATAATCAAGGACAGACTTTATTGCACTGGCGAAAAATCTGTTGACAGACGATCGGCGCAGACTGCAATGTATTACATTATCAGTGCTGTTTCAAGACTTATTGCTCCTGTACTCGTATTTACAGCGGAGGAAATATGGAAATATATGCCTCATTCTGAAAATGATAATACAGAAAGTATTATGATGAACGATATGCCATCTGTAATTGACATCTCTGTTGATGATGCATTTGTTGAAAAATGGAATTTCATTTATCAGCTCAGAACAGATGTAACTAAAGCTCTTGAGGTTAAGCGTGCCGCAAAGTTCATCGGTGCTTCACTTGAGGCTAAGATTGTAATTTATGTGAATGGAAATTCAGAGCTTCATTCAAAGCTCAACAATTATTCCAATATACTTGCTAAAGTATTTATTGTTTCAGATGTTGAAATAGTTGATAACGGCAAGGGTGAATTTGGAAGCGACTTTATGTCAGATAAGCTTTCCTATGATGTTGAAAAAGCACAGGGTGAAAAGTGCGAAAGATGTTGGATATATTCAAAATCAGTTGGTAAAAACGCAATTTATCCTACACTTTGTGATAGATGTGCAAAGGAAGTTGCTAAAATTTTAAACTAAAATAGTTCGATTTATCCGAACTGTGGATAAAAATATGCTTATATTTTCAATTATTATTATTATATTCTGTGTTGTTGCTGATCAGTTGCTTAAATTTGTTATGACAAACTATATACTAGCAGAAAGTAATGCTCGTGACTTGATTAAGATTTGTGATCTGGACATTATTGGACTGCGTTATGTCGAAAACAGAGGAGCAGCCTTTAGCAGCTTTGAGGGAGCACGTTGGTTTCTTATAGTTTTGACAAGTATTCTTATTTCTGCACTAACTATGTGGATAATAAAGGAAAAAAATAAAAATCCATTTATAATCTACAGTGCGTCAGCTGTAATTGCAGGTGGTATAGGCAATTTGATAGACAGGATCAGGCTTGGTTATGTTGTTGATTATATTGAGGTAAGGCTATTTCGATTTGCAATTTTTAATTTTGCAGATATTTGCGTTGTTCTCGGTGCGATTTGCCTTGTTATATATATTTGCTTTATAGAAAACAGGGTGAAGAAATGATTTTAAAAGTATATGGACTTGATATCGACGAAACAACAAGAATCGATAAATGGTTAAGCGATAATAACGAAGAATTGACCCGATCGATGACACAAAAGCTTATCAAAGATGGCAAAATAACTTTAAACGGTAAGCTTGTAAATAAAAGCTGTTCTGTAAAAAACGGTGATGAGATCTCAGTTGTAATACCCGAACCTACAGAACTTGACGTTAAAGCAGAAGATATACCCATTGAGATAGTTTTTGAAGATGATGAGCTTCTTGTTGTTAATAAGCCTAAGGGTATGGTAGTTCATCCTGCTCCCGGAAATTATAATGGCACGTTGGTAAATGCTTTGTTATATCACTGCAAGGACAGGCTTTCTTCGATTAATGGTGTTATCCGACCCGGGATTGTTCATCGGATTGATAAAAATACCAGTGGCTTGCTCATAGTCGCCAAAACTGATAAAGCGCATCTTGGTCTTGCAGAACAGATAAAAACTCATTCATTTACGCGAGAGTATTGTGCTGTAATTAATGGTCGGTTAAAAGAACAGACAGGTATTATAGAAGCCCCTATCGGAAGACATCCCGTTGATAGAAAAAAAATGTGCGTTATCGAAAAAAACTCAAAGCCAGCAAAGACAGAATACACAATTTTAGAAGAGTATAATGGATATTCATTTGTAAAGCTAAGGCTCTTTACAGGAAGAACTCATCAAATCAGGGTACATATGTCTTATATTGGACATCCTGTGTTTGGTGATGATGTTTACGGCAAAGCGTCTAAGATATGTGAAGGTCAATGCCTTCACGCAAAAAAAATTGGTTTTATTCATCCTATCGATGGAAAATATTACGAATTTGACAGTGAATTACCTGATTACTTCAAATCTGTTTTGGATAAATTAAAAAGAATGTAGGACAGAGCAATGAAAGATTTATCAAAGGTTATTTTTATAACTGATATGGACGGGACCTTGCTCCCAACCAATAAAAAACTTAACCCTAAGGATCTTGAAGCTATTTCATTTTTCAGAGCCTGCGGGGGAGCTTTTACTGTTGCTACAGGTCGTACGGTTCAGTCAGCCGCTCAATACTTTGAGCCGCTTATACTTGATGAACCTATAATCGTCCTTAACGGAGGTGGAATTTATGACTGCAAAGAAAAAAGCTTTACATGGCAAAGGTTTGTTGACACATCTGCTCACAGTATTGTAAAGGAAATTGTTGAGCTTTTTCCGTCAATAGGTGGGGAGATCGATTATTCAAACAGAATTGCTATATTTCAGGATAGTCCTAAGGAGCAGTATCATATTGAAATTTCCTACAATAATATCCGAATAACAAATGATAATATTAATGATGTTTCTCCCGATGGTTGGTGTAAAGTTCTGTTTGCTGCTGAAAAGGATGAGATAGACAGACTTGAAGCGTATATTGCTAAAAATTACTTTGAAAGACTTACGTTTGTTCGTTCAAGCAGTTACTTTTATGAAATTTTGCCAAATGATTGCTCAAAGGGATATGCTTTAAAAAAATTACTGGGGCTTTACAATAAAGTCGGTTATACAGTAATTGCTTGCGGAGATTATTACAATGATATTGAGATGCTAAAAGCTGCCGATATTTCTATTGCCCCTTCAAATGCGATAGATGAAGTTAAAAAAATTGTTTCAAATGTTACCAAGGCTGATTGTGACAATGGTTCGGTTGCTGAAGCTATTAATTATGTTATGAATGTTCTGTAATGAGCATTTAAATATACGGAGGTATGAATATGGATGCAACAATAAAAAAACAACTTGAAAAAACAGCCTGCAAGGTAAGAATGGGTGTGATTGAAGGTGTATTCTACGCAAAATCTGGTCATCCAGGCGGATCACTTTCCATCAGTGATGTTCTTACATATCTTTATTTTGTAAAGCTTAATGTCGATCCCAAAAATCCGAAATGGCAAGATAGAGATCGTTTCGTTCTTTCGAAGGGTCATTGTGCTCCCGCACTTTACTCTGTACTTGCTGAAAGAGGTTTTTTTGATAAAAATGAGCTGAAGTCACTTCGTCATATTGGAGCTATGCTTCAGGGTCACCCTGATATGAAGGGTACTCCAGGTGTTGATATGAGTACAGGTTCTCTCGGACAAGGAATTTCTGCCGCTGCAGGTATGGCTCTTGGCGGCAAGCTTTCCTCTGCGGCTTATAAGGTTTATGCTATTCTTGGTGACGGTGAAATTGAGGAGGGTCAGGTTTGGGAGGCTGCTATGTTTGCAGCTCATAACAAGCTTGATAACCTTATTGCGATCGTTGATAATAACGGCTTGCAGATAGATGGAAAAATAACAGATGTCTGCTCACCGATGCCTATTACAGATAAATTTGAAGCTTTTGGCTGGCATGTAGTCACAATGGATGCTCATGACTTCGACAGCATTGAAAAAGCCTTTGATGAAACTGAAAAAATAAACGGAAAGCCTGTTGCAATTGTAATGACAAGTGTTAAGGGTAAGGGAGTTTCTTTTATGGAAAATCAAGTTGGTTGGCATGGAACTGCTCCTAATGCAGAACAGTATGCTCAGGCAATGGACGAACTTAACAAGAAATTAGAAAGCTTGGAGGACTAATAAAATGGCTGATGTAATTAAAAAGGCTACAAGAGAAAGCTATGGTGAAGCTCTTGCTGAGCTTGCTGATAAATATGAGGATCTTATAGTTCTTGATGCTGACCTTGCTGCTGCAACTAAGACTGGAATTTTTAAAAAAGCTCACCCAGAGCGTTTTATTGACTGCGGAATTGCCGAGGCAAATATGATGGGTGTTGCTGCCGGTCTTTCAACAACAGGAAAAAAGGTTTTTGCAAGCTCTTTTGCAATGTTTGCAGCAGGCAGAGCTTATGAGATCGTTCGTAACTCGATCGGTTATCCGCATCTTAATGTAAAGATTGGTGCAACCCATGCAGGTATTTCCGTAGGCGAAGACGGTGCTACTCATCAGTGCAATGAAGATATTGCATTAATGAGAACTATCCCTGGAATGACTATTATCTGTCCTGCTGATGATGTTGAAACTAAGGCAGCTGTTGAAGCTGCACTTAATTTTAATGGTCCTGTATATATGCGTTTTGGCAGACTTGCGGTAGAAAACTTTAACGATAAGGATAACTATAAGTTCGAAATTGGTAAAGGCATTGAACTTCGTGATGGTAAAGATCTTACAATTATTGCTACAGGTCTTATGGTTGGAGAGGCTAGAAAGGCTGCAGAAATTCTTGAAGCAAAAGGAATATCTGCAAGAGTTATCAATATGCACACGATCAAGCCTATTGACAAGGATATAATTTGCAAGGCTGCCAAAGAAACAGGAGTTATTGTGACTGCTGAAGAACATAGCGTTATCGGAGGTCTTGGTTCTGCTGTTGCAGAAATTGTTACCGAATGCTGTCCTGTACCTGTAATCAAGGTCGGCGTAAATGACGTTTTCGGACATTCAGGACCTGCTGTAGATCTTCTTAAGGAATTTGGACTTTGTGCTGAAAATATTGCAAAAAAAGCAGAGGAAGCACTAAACCTTAAAAAGTGATTTTAATAATAATTAAATTAGGCTGCTTTATCCTCTTAATTCATTTGATAAAGCAGCTTTTTTATTTGACTTTTTCATCTTAAAATGATATAATTTAAAAGTAAAAAATGTTTTGGAAGGTAAACAAATGGATCAGTCAATTATTGAAAAAACTGAAAAGCTGAAGGAAGAAATTGAAAAGCATAATTATAACTATTATGTTCTGGATAACCCAACAATTGATGACTACAGCTATGATATGATGTTGCAGGAGTTAAAGTCGCTTGAAGAAAAATATCCTGAATTATATGATAAAAATTCTCCGACACAACGAGTTGGCGGAGAAGCACTTAATATGTTTGAAAAAGTGACTCATAATGTTCAGATGGGTAGCTTGCAGGACGTTTTTGATTTTAGACAGGTTCAAGCTTTTACAGAAAGATGTAGTTCGGAAGTATCAGTTCCGAAGTATGTAGTTGAACCTAAAATTGATGGACTTTCTGTTTCTCTTGAATATGAGAATGGCAGTTTTGTAAGAGGCTCAACTAGAGGTGACGGTTTTGTCGGCGAAGATGTTACAGCTAATCTTAAAACAATCAAATCAATTCCTCTTAATCTTAAAGAAAAGCTTCCTTATCTTGAGGTAAGAGGAGAGGTTTATATGCCAGTTTCCGTTTTTGAAGAGCTTGTTAAATCACAGGAAGATAATGGCGAAGCACCTTTTAAAAATCCAAGGAATGCTGCTGCAGGCTCTCTGCGTCAGAAGAATCCTAAAATTGCAGCTAAAAGAAAGCTTGATATTTTTGTTTTTAATGTTCAACAGATAGATGGAAAGAAATTAACTTCCCATAAGCAATCACTTGATTATCTAAATGAACTTGGTTTTAAGGTTATTTCTGATTATACAAGAGTTGATTCTTATGAGAAAATCAGCGAATGTATTAATAAGATAGGGGAGAAGCGTGGAAATTACTCTTTCGATATAGATGGTGTTGTTGTAAAGGTTGATGACTTTGCACAAAGAGAAAGTCTTGGAGCAACTTCAAAGGTTCCAAAATGGGCAGTCGCATATAAGTTTCCGCCCGAAGAAAAGAAAACAAAACTTATCGATATTGAAGTTAATGTAGGACGTACGGGTGCGATCACTCCTGTTGCTATTTTTGAACCTGTAATGCTTGCAGGAACAAGCGTGAGCCGAGCAACACTTCATAATCAGAATTTTATTGACGAAAAGGATATCCGAATCGGTGACGAGATAATGGTACGAAAAGCAGGGGAGATAATTCCCGAGGTTATTTCCTCTGTGTCCCATTCAGAAAATTCAGTTCCTTATAAATTGCCCGATATTTGCCCTGTCTGCGGTTCAAAAACTACCCGATATGCTGATGAAGCCGCAATTCAATGTACAAATCCTGACTGTTCTGCTCAAATTAAGAGAAATATTATTCATTTTGCAAGCAAGGGTGCAATGAATATTGATGGAATGGGTGAAGCAGTTGTTGGTACTTTGCTTGATTCAAAGCTTATAAAGAATATTGATGATATTTACAGTCTTAAAGTGACAGAGCTTGAAACGCTTGAGCACTTTGGAAGAAAATCTGCCGAAAATCTTGTTGCGGCTATTGAAAAATCGAAAAAAAATTCGCTTGATAAAGTTATTTTTGGTTTAGGGATAAGAAACATCGGAGCTGCCGCCGCAAAGCTTTTATGTGATAAATTCGGAAGCATTGACAAAATTATATCAGCTACCGCCGATGAAATATTAAAGATAGATGGCTTTGGTGAGGTAATGTCGGAAAATGTTGCAGATGCTTTTTCAAATCCTGATTTTATTAAGCTTATCAATGCTCTCCGTGAAAAGGGTGTCGAAATGGAATATACTCCAAAAGCTTCTAATGATTCTCGATTCAATGGAATGATATTTGTTCTAACAGGAACTTTGCCAACACTTAAACGTGATGAAGCAAAAACTATTATTGAAAGCTTCGGAGGAAAAGCTTCAGGTTCTGTTTCTAAAAAAACGACCTATGTTCTTGCAGGTGAAGAAGCAGGCTCAAAGCTAACAAAAGCAGAGGAGCTTGGTATTAATATCATTAATGAAAAAGAGTTTTTCGAAATGATTAAATAGTGCGTACTCAATAACTGACCAAAGGGCAGTTATTGGCTGAAAATCTTTGATTTGTGCTGTACTCCCTGATTGATGTCTATTTTTGCCGCCACTGTGGGCGACAAGGTGCAAGATTTTTTAGGATAGATTGTCAAGTCAAGTGCAACAAAATCATTGAAAAAATTTTTTGAGCACCT
>CAZUDC010000006.1:0-27084 GCA_964619105.1 uncultured Ruminococcus sp. | reverse complement strand
ATACCATAAAGAATAATCAGCAAGAACCATACTAACAGCGACCTATCCTCGCCTGCATATGTATCACGGGTAACCCATCTTCCGTCCATATCCTGATATGTTTTGGTAAAGATATTTGAACTGTCCGCTCCGACCAAATCGTCCGAAAAATCTGAAAGCGTCCTGCCCCTGCCTATTTTAAACGGAAAACCAACTCCGAAAATCAAACAAAGCAACCCTGACAGCAGCAATATGGGCAAAAGATTATGCAAAAATTTCGCCTTAAAACCGCCAACCTCATGATTATTCATAAAATCGAGCAGGTTTTCGGGAAGACTTATAACCGTTGTGCTTTTTTTACCGAACAGTTCTTTTGAAAATTCGGCCATCGTTTCTTCGTTTGCTTCTTTACCAACATTAACAAGTCTTACAGCTGCAGAAATGCTAACCTTTCTATCCTTTGCCTGACTGCAAAAATCACAGTTCAATCCCTTTTCTGCAATCAATATTACAATTATTGACGAAATTAACAGCATTAAAATATGCAACATCGCCGATACAAGATGTTTCATTTTTTATTCCTTTCAATTATTTATTCTTCCTAAAACCCTTGATTAATACAGTTTTATTAATTATATCATATCAATAAATCCATGTCAATAATATCATAACAACATCATTGACAAACCATTTTTTGTGTGCTATCATAAAAAAGTAATTTTTTCATTTTTAAGGGGTGAGCAGATGTCAGAAGTGAATTTGCCAAAAGCGTTTATTATTTCCTATAATGAAGAAATGCGGGATAACCTCGTTCCTGCGGTGAAGTCCTGCGGCTTCGGTTCAATATCTGTTTCGGACGGTTCAGGTGCAAGGACAGCTGCTCTGAACGAAAGCTATGACCTTATTATACTTAATACTCCCCTTGCCGATGAATATGGTCTTGACCTTGCTGCATTTATAACAGAAAAAACGGAAAGTGCCTTGATCGTCATTGCGGCACATAAAAATTACGATGAAATATACCGCAAGATCGGCGATAAAGGCTGCTATATCCTTTCAAAACCGTTTACAGGCTCTGTGCTTACGCAAGCGGTAAATTTTTCAATTTCAGCAAGAAAACGTCTACTAAAAAACGAACGCGAACGAAAGGAGCTTGAAAAAAAGCTCTACGAACAAAAATATATCAATCGTGCAAAATGCGTCCTTATTCAATATCTCCGCATAACCGAGGAGGAGGCTCACAGACAAATACAAAAGCGTGCAATGGATCAGCGAGTCCCCGAAATTGATATTGCTTTTGATATTCTTAAAACCTATGAGGCATAAAAACCGCCGTATCTTCAATGACACGGCGGTTTTTTGTATGTATTTTATCCTTAGAAGTCAACCTCTGTATCGTAATAGCAACATTTAAGCAGCTTTTCCATTTCTTCCTGCGATGGCTGACGCGGATTTGAGCCTGTGCAAGCGTCACCGATAGCATTCTTAGCGATTTCAGGCAATCTTTCAAGGAATACCTCTTCAGGAACAAAGCCCTGCTCTGTGGGATAGCTGTCAGCACCATAATTCTTTATGCAGTGAGGAATTTTAAGCTTATCATTCATATCACGGAGGAAAGCAATAAGGAGCTTAACCTTTTCATCATCATTATTTCCGCCGAGATGCATATAATCAGCAATTACACCATAACGCTTCTTAGCTGTCGGATCCTTTGCATTAAATGCGATGACCTTCGGAAGATACATTGCATTTGCTGCGCCGTGGATAATATGTGCGCCATGATCGGCAAAAGCCGCACCGGTTTTATGTGCCATCGAATGAACGATACCAAGAAGAGCGTTCGAGAATGCCATACCTGCAAGACACTGTGCGTCGTGCATTCTGTCGCGGGCAGCCATATCTCCATTGTAGGAATCAACAAGATCGCTCTGTATCATTTCGATCGCATGAATAGCAAGGGGATCGGAATATGCACTGTTAGCAGTGGAAACATAAGCCTCAACTGCGTGTGTGATAGCGTCCATACCTGTATGTGCAACAAGCTTCTGCGGCATTGTTTCAGCAAGGTCAGGGTCAACGATAGCAACATCAGGAGTGATCTCAAAATCAGCGATAGGATACTTTATGCCCTTGGAATAATCGGTAATGATAGAGAAAGCAGTAACCTCTGTAGCAGTACCCGATGTGGAGGAAATTGCACAGAATTTTGCTTTTTTACGAAGCTCGGGAATACCGAAAACCTTGCACATATCCTCAAAGGTGCAGTCGGGATATTCATACTTGATCCACATTGCCTTAGCTGCGTCGATAGGAGAGCCGCCGCCGATAGCAACGATCCAGTCAGGACCGAAATCAAGCATAGCCTGTGCGCCCTTCATAACTGTTTCAACCGAAGGATCAGGCTCAACACCTTCAAAGAGAGCTACCTCCATACCCGCTTCCTTAAGGAAATCCTCTGCCTTCTGGAGGAATCCGAAGCGTTTCATAGAACCGCCGCCGACAACGATCATTGCCTTCTTACCCTTAAACGATTTAAGGTTTTCAATTGCGCCTTTTCCGAAATAGAGATCTCTTGGTAAAGTAAATCTTGCCATAATAAATTCCTCCGATTTTTTTAATTTTAAGAAAATTAACGTCAAACTTACATTTTTGTAAAAAAGCCAAAAAGATTTCCACAAAGTTATGAAAATATATGCCTTTTTCCTAAAAATTATTATAACACAATCAAATCAAAAAGTGAAATGCTTTTATTTGCATAATACATATCATTTTTGGAATATCACTTCACCACAGCAATAGCTATAAGCAGCAAGCCGCAGAGCTTTCGCAGGTCGATACGTTTTACTCTGCCTCCGCACAGCGTTTTTCTCCCAAGCCTATTTGCAAAAACAACAAAGCAAAACTGTATAAAAAAGGCTGTAACCGCTATTACAGGCAAAGGATACAAATCTAATCCGACGCCTATCCCTGCCGCCAGCGAATCCGCCGAAAGTGCAATTGAAAGAATAAGAGCTTCCCTGCACGAGATATCCTTTGAGCTGTCACAGTCGGCAGCGTCATCTGAAAGATACACCCTTAGCCTTGAGTTTTTCGGCAAATTTTCCCCTATCCTCTCAAATACTCTGTGAAAAAGATTAAATGCTCCCAGCAAAACAAGTATCGCCGCCGAAAGTCCCGAGCATACCCCTATCGGAACAAGCTTCACTACTGCACCCCCGATAGCCGCCGAAAGTACCAAAAATGCCGCTCCCGAGCTGCTTATCACCGCCGCAGACCTCGCAGGAATGCTTATTCCGGAAGCACCAAGCCCGAATGCCGAGCATAATCCGTCAGCCGAAACTGTGGCTATAAGCAGCAGCAGTCTTATAATTCCGAACAAATCAGCCATAATCGTTTCTCCATATAAAATAAGTCATCCCATTTACTCTATATTATGATTTAGTCCATTAAATGTGATAGAATCGTTCACAAGAATGATGTATAATTTTTATCATAAAAATTGAGATGGAATATTACTTTCCGTCCGTATTTCAAAGGGTGAAGAAATGGCTTTAAAAGACAGGGTGCTTGCCGTTCTTGAGGCAAACAAAGGAAAAACAGTTTCAGGCACAAAGATATCAAATACCGTCGGAGTTACAAGAGGAGCTGTGTGGAAATCAATAAACGTACTCCGAAACGAAGGCTATTCAATATCTGCCGTTACAAACAGGGGATATTGTCTTGAAGAAACAAACGACAGAATCAACGAGCAGGCTATAAGGCAGTTTCTTGACACAAAGGCACTCGGACGCAAGCTTGACATTTACCGTGAAATTGATTCAACAAATTCATTTACCAAGGAAGCTGCTCATTATGGGGCAGTCCACGGCACCACCGTTATGGCTGAAATACAAACAGGCGGCAAGGGCAGACTTGGCAGGAAATTTCATTCTCCACTCGGAATGGGCGTATACATGAGCGTAGTGATCCGTCCGAAGCTTTCAATCGACAGCTCGCTCCTTGTAACAAGCTGTGCGGCAGTTGCAGTTGCCCGTGCGATAGAAAAGGTCGCTCCCGAGCTTGAATGTGCGATCAAATGGGTCAACGATATTTATATAAACGATAAAAAGGTATGCGGAATATTGACCGAAGCATCAATTGATGTCGAACAGGGTGGGCTTGAATATGCCGTTATCGGTATCGGAGTGAATGTACAGAATATCTCCTTCCCCGAGGATCTTGCAATGACAGCTACATCCCTTAAAATGGAGCTTCATCACAACGTTTCAAGAAATCAGCTTGCAGCTGAAATACTCAACAGCCTCGAGGAACAGCTTGACAAAATGGAAAGCGGAGAATTTATGGAGGAATATATCCAGCGCTCAAATGTTATTGGCAGAGAGCTTGTTATACAGCAGGGAGATGATTCCTTTATTGCGGAATGTACAGGCATTGACAATAAGGGAAGATTGATAGTAATAACCTCCGATGAAGAAGAAAGAATAATCAGTTCGGGAACTATAAGGCTTATATAACTTAGGCAAGATATCCCCCGCCTCTAAGACGGCGAAACCAACCCTTGCCACGTTAAATGACGGGGCAAAACCCTTATTGAATTAAAAATCGCCGCTTGACTGTATCAAACGGCGATTCTTCTGGCATATTCAATGGTGCATCTGACGGGATTCGAACCCACGGCCTTCAGAGTCGGAGTCTGACGCTCTATCCGGCTGAGCTACAGATGCATATTACCGCTCCCCCAATTATGAGGGAGCATTTTTTAATTTGAAATATTAAGCTTTTTTCCCTTGCTCACACCTGCAGCATTTGACGATGAGCAATAATCCGCAACCTGCTTGCTTTTCATTGCTTCATCAAGCTTAGCTTTAACCTCGTTACGCTGCTTTGCAAGACGATCGTAAGCTTTTTTATCGTTACGCTTTATCTCCGTGCGAAGCTCCTGAACACGTCTGATCTTATCCTGAAGCTCCAACATTTCACCGTTAAGATCTTCAAGCTCCTCAAAACGCAGAAGTGCGTTTATTTTATCCATTCGCTCAATAGTCTGCTCGCTGACATACTGTTTCACCGCAACGGAAATTCCGTCCATATTTGTAAGGATCTGCTGACGCTCAGCGATAAGCTCGCCAACTCCGTCAATAGATTCCTCGGTTATGATCCGGGAAGTAATTTCGTTATAATGCTCAAGCTGATGGATCTTATCGTCCATCAGGTCAATAATGGTCCTGTTCAAACGACCCCCCCCTTAGCTGTCACATCTTTTTGCTCGCTTCATCAAAAGCATCCCTCAACTCCTGGAAAAAAGGAAGCAACCCTTCAAGAATCTCCTTATCCTTTTTCATATTTGCCTGAATTATCTGCTCACGGAAATACTGATACAACGACGCTAAATTGTCTGTTATCTCGTAATTTTCCTTTAAGCTTGAATCAAGTGCGTCAACGATATCGCCGACCCTTGTTATGGAATTATGCGCCTTAGGAATATCCTTATCTTCAATGTATATGATCGCTTTTTTCAGCTCAGTTATTGCCTTATCATATAGTGCAATAAGCAGCTGAGCAGGGGTCATTGTCGTAACGACATTATTCATATATTTCTGATACGGATTAGGCATCATATTAAACACCACCTATTTTTGGCAATCCCGCACAGGGAATGTGTGCGGATCGCAAAGTCAGATTTTTCGTCAGATTGCATCAAAACAATTCTGAAATACTTTTGTATTTCAAGGAGCTTTGTTGCAGGATGGCTGAAATATATGCAACACAAGCATCAAACTTGTGTTCAGGACGTGCACAAAGCCGTAAAGCATTCTTTGTGCGGTGCTGCCACTGTTATTCCATACCGAAAATCGAAGACTGAGCCGACATATTGCTCATATATGTTTCAAGCGCTGTGAACTGGCTCCAATAACGCTCCATTTCGTTTTCATACTTTTCCTGAAGACTGTTTATAAGCCTCTGCATACTGTTGATCTGATTATAAAGCGCATTATCCTTCTCTGTAAGCGTATTTTCAACGCCTGCGGTAGCTGTAAGATAACCTGTACCCTTTGTTGAGGAAGTGGAAATAGCCCTGTCGATCTGATTATTGAGCTGAGCCGCAAGACCCTTTTCCGAATCGGTAAAGAATTCTGTTATCTTGTCACCGTAGTTTTCAATAGCGGCTTCAAGCTGCTGCTCATTAACAACAAGCTTACCATTGCTCTGCCAATCAGTAGCAAGGCTTATGCCCATATCGTACAGAGTAAAGCCGTCAACCTTGGCAGAACCCATTACACCTCTTATGCTTGAAACGAAGGAGGTAAGGTAGTTATCCTGATAAAGCAGACCCTTTTTAGCTTCGTTATTCCACTTATCAATTTCCTCGGAAGACATTTCTTCCTCCTGCTCTTCTGTAAGAGGATCATAATACGAGCCGTTCTTCTTAGGACGTGAGGTCTGGATCTCGCCGTAAACATCTTCAAGAAGCTGATTATAAGCGTCAATGAACTTGATAACAGTGTCCTTGATAGAAGAAACGTCCTTTTCGGTCGTTACAGTGATTTCCTCAACGCCCTCAACAGAGGAATCGAAATCGCCGAGCTTACCGATATTGAGGGTCGTGCCGTCAAAGGTGTAATCATTGCTTGCGCTTGTATAGGTCGTGTAATTAACGCCGTCCGTGCTTACGGTAATAGTTCCGTTAGTACCGCTTACGCTCTTTTTGGAAAAATCATCGGAGGTGTTAAAGAGCGAATTAAGGAGATTTCCCCTTGTCTGCTCAATTTCGATCTTGCCTGCCGTACCTGTTGTGTTTGATTCAAGCGTGAATGACTGTGACATTGTGCTGAATTTTGCGGTAACACCAATATCAGCCGCATTTATCGTAGCTACAATAGAACCTATTGAAATATAATCTCTTTCAAATTCAAACTTTTCACCGTTTATTGTAAATTCAAATAATTTGTCGTCGCTCAAAGCAGTGTTGAACTTTGCGTCGCAGATCTTGGTTGTGTTTGAAATCGAGCTGTAAGCCGTGTTGGAAAGTCCGACAGCGTCCTTGTTATATTTAATACTGAAGGTATGCTTGATACCATCGTTTGCATTGTTGAAAACAAGCTCGTTAGTGCCTGCGTTAAACTCAAAGCCCTGATCATCGCTCTTGACGTCCTTGAAGGTTTCATTTGCAGCAGTTGCGAAATTAGCCTTTGCTGTATCAGCGTCCTTGCTTCCTGTAAAGGTTACATTTCTTGTAGTGCCGTTAAGGGTCATTTCAACGGTATATTCCTTGCCCTCTTCATTATTGCTGAAATCGAGAACGATCTGATCAACAGCGACAGAGCCGCCCGAGGAAATGCTTGCAGCCTTAGCGGAGGTTGCCTTGCTGATATAATAGGTTGCGGGAGAAGCTGTTGAAACAGCAGACGAAATAAGCTTAGAATTTGAGCTTTCCGTCTTAAACTTATTCATTACGCCGTTCGACTTAACGGAGGTTTCACCACCCCAGCTAAGGAATTTTTCCTGAAAATCGGAAATTTTGGTGATATTTGAGCGATAAGCCTCCTGCTTCCACTGGAGAGTCTGAAGCTTCTGCTGCTTAGCATTAAGTCTGTTTTTTGTATTTGCAGCCATTGATTTTACAAGGCTTTCGGTATCAAGTCCCGACATAAGACCTGACATTCTGTTATTGCTCCAAAGACTTGAAGACGAAGAGGTTGAAGATGTGCTTGCCATTCTCAGTCATCCTTTCACTTATTGATTATTCCTGCCATATTAGTGCAGTATCACTTGTTTTTATCCAAAAAAGCAGCGATTATATCCGCAGAGGGTTTATTCACAGCCGCCTGCATATTAAAACGTTCGGTATCATAAAGCTCGCTGCGGACGATCTTAACGCTTTCGGGCGCGTCAACACCGATCCTTATGCGATCCTTAGCAATTTCAACAACTGTTACCTTAACATTATCGCCGATTATGATACTTTCGTCCTTTTTTCTTGAAACTACCAGCATTTAAGCTTCCTCCTTTTTAAAAGCGGGGAACTTTATCGGGTAGTTTTCCGCAGCAATGACCTGTATTCCCTTTTTAGCGGCGGAATTTATCACTATCGGACTTTTGAGGTTGACCGTAGTATTGATATATTCATCAGGAACGACTGCCATACAAAGGTAATCAACCTCCGCCCCGTCAGCACCGATAGCTTCTGACGATTCGCTGTCAAGGGCGACAGCATAATCCGAAACAAACTCCTTTGGATCGAAAACGATAAAGCAAAGATTTGGGTTGTCAACGCTTTGCAGCCACATTGGGAATTTATCCTCACCGCATGGTGAAAGCAGTACAAATCGATGATGATCCTCGAAAGCATAGACGCCGTTAGGAAAATCTATTATCACTTCCTCGGAAATTTCTTCCTCACCGAAATCTCTTGTTTTTAAAATCATAATATTATCCTCATTCAGACGATAAGATCCACTTCACCCTTGTAATTCGGGTCGGCACTTCTCGGAAAATAGATTGGATCTCCGAGATATTCAATTTCAAGCTCTGGCATTTGACTTACGATAAATTCAATATCTCCTGGAATGAACTCAAATCCGTTTTTAAGATCCTCAAGCGAACCGACATCGTCGCTTCCGCCTGAATTTGCCATGCTGTAATTAATGCTCAGCGTACCATCGTGATAATTGAAGTTATTTCCGCCTGCCTGCGATATCCTGCTCAGGATAGTATCTATGCTCTGCGAAGCCGCAGAAACAGCAACAGCTGTTCCCGTTCCTTCCTCCGCATTTCCAAGCTTAGCCGCACCCTCATATGTAAGCCTGAGCGTATTTGACTGAACAGGCGTAGGAACGTAGCTATCCGTTCTCGGCGATGAAAAATCGACTTTGCAGGGCTGTGCGGCAACCTTGATTCCCGCAGGGCTTCTGGATATTCTTACCGACGGCGAAAGGGGATCCTCCTCCCTCGGTTTTAGCTGTGCATTTGTAACATTGACCTCGATCTTGATCGGAATATGCTTAATGCTGAGAAGCTGATCCATATTTATCCCTTCCTTCCGTTATTATATAAAGTCAAAAATACTCTTCGGCAGAATACTTCCGCTCAGCTGGAGCATCGCATTATATGCAGCCTCCGTAGCCTCCATATTAGTGATCTCCTCGTTCATATCGCAGCCCTCAACATCATTCTGACGTTCCTTAAGGCTGACAATATAATCCTCTGTCTTTTCTAGATAGAATTCCGCACTCTTCTGATTTGCGCCAAGAGCGGTAATTTCGTTAAGAATTCCGCTGTTTGCTCTGTCAAGCAGATCTATCGTTGCATTTGCCCGTGAAATATCTCCTGCTCTCAAAGCGTCTGCAGCGTCATAAATAAGCTGAACGAAGTTATTGCTGAACTTCATATCATAGCTTACCCTGGAAAATGGATCGTTCTCGTTATAATGATTATTTATTACCGCTTCAACGGTCTGACAGCCTGTACCTGTGATTTCCGCACCGTTCATATTGACATCAAGCGCAGTTCCGACCTTGACCTCACCCTCGGCATTGTATTTTATGCCAAGTCCGACATCGACATATATCGGCTTACAGCCAGGAACCTCATTCGCCTGAATGTTATAATATTCATAAACAGGCTTGTAATATTCCATAGTGCCGTTATTATCAGCTGTTTTATAATCAGCGAAATCAGGGTCATTTTTTGCGGCATTATAATCAGCCTCTGTTATAGTATCATAGCTGCCGATCTCTCTCACAACAGAGCCATTGCCCTTTGAATTGGTGTAATCAACCTCTGTTGCAGGCTCTCTTGTATAATAGCGATAGCCTGTTTCGTAATACTTAGTAACGTCCTCGGTCTTATAATACTTACCGTTTTCCTCACTGTATTTCGGATCGTTCGGATCATACTCCGCAGCGTTGACCTCTGTTTTTACAGATTTCGTAACGGACTTTACGCAATCGGGATCAGCAGGTCTTGCCGCCGTACCGTTCACGATATCGTTATATTCCGCCTCGGTGATCTCCTTATCGTATCCCTCGTCATAAGCAACACGCATAACAAGACTTTCGTTTCCGTTAGCAATCGAAGCATAATAATCGTCCTTAGTGATCCTCTCCATATAATGTGTTCCGTCAGAGGTAATATCCTCAACGGGGATACCGTTATATGTAACAATTTTATGTCCTGTAACAGGGTCGAGAGCGTCTGTAATACCGTCATCCTCCTTAAGAGTACCGAACGGAGATGTCGAGTTATTCGTTCCGCCAAAAAGCGTACGCTCTGCATAGTCACCGTTAAGCGTCCTCAAAGCACTGTCGGCATACTGATCAAGCTCATGGGCGATAATATCGAGCTGATCCTGACTGTATGTGCCGTTGCAGGCCTGATTAAGCTTTGTCGAAACCTCGATATAAACCTTGTTAGCAACTGTATAAAGGCTCTGCTCAGCAGATTCATAAAGTCCCTGAACGCTTTTCAGATTTGACTTATACATATCGAGATCCTGAAGATTCTTACGGACAGTCATAGCCTTGCTGGCATTTATAGCGTCGTCCGAAGCTCTGAAATAGTCCATCTGGGAATAGATCTTCTGCATACTCTTGTTGTAGTTGCTGAGAAGTCTGTTATTATTTTTAAGATATTTTCTATCTGTAAAATTCTGAGTAATCCTCATTTTGCATCACCTCAATATTTGAATAAGTAATTATAATCCAACAACGCCCATGCCGTTGATGATCTTATCAAGCGCCTGATCGAGAGTAGTGACCATTCTTGCGATAGCGTTATACCATTTCTGATAATTAAGCATATTAACGCCCTCTTCATTGATGGAAACACCCATTATTTCGTCGCGGGCATCCTGCACGGATTCAAGCATAATATTCGTTGTTTCAAGGATCTTGCCGTTAGCCTCGATCTGTGTTCCGAGTGTATCGGAAATATGAGCAACAAACTTTTCAAGATTCATTTTCAGCGGATCGAGCTTACCGGTTTCATCGTTGCCGTACTGAAGCGAAGAATTTTCAAATATTGCAAGGCACTTATGGATAAAGTCGTTGTTCAGCTCATCCATTTCGTCCTCACTGCCGTTTACAAACTGTTCAGGCTGTGCAAGAAGGCTCGGCAGCGCTCTCCATGCCTCTGTAACATCAAGGTTAGCAGCAGCTGTGCGGAAGGTTTCTCCTCCGTTCTCGTTATCATATGTGAAAAGCTGGAGCGTATCGCCGTTTTTATCGACATAGTCCTTATAAATATCATTGAAAGCCTTTACAAGCGTTGTCGAGAACGCATTAAGCATATCACGGTAATACTCAATGCCCTGATAATCATTTGCATATTCCGTCTGAAGAGGAACCTCCTCATTTATAAGCTTAAGAGCATCGCCAAGCTTACTGTCAGCAGGATAATCGGCAGGGTCTGTTGAAAGCTCGTTTCCGTTCATTACAAAAGCAAGCTCACCTGCCTTCGGGTCGGCATTTTTGAGTGAAATTTCGTTATAGCCCGCTGCGTCAACAGCTGTTTCACCGCAGAAGGTAACAGTATTCGTTGTATCGTCATAAACGGCCTCGCCGTAAGCATTAAGCTTATCGACCGCCTCCTGAAGCTTTGCGGCATTAGCAGTATTTCCGCCGATAATTTCAGCGTTGTACTCGCTTATTTCCTTAAGCAGAGCATTTATTTCATCGGGATAATATTTTATAGCTCCGTTGAATCCGCTCATATCCGCACCTGCATAAACACCCTCACCGTTGAACACATCGAGGTAGCCTCTGAGAGATCCTCCCGAAAGCTTATCCTTAGCCGTAATATCAACGGCCTCGTTTGTTTTCTGGACATACTCTCTATTGGTAATACCCTTATCCGTTGCAAGCTTTTTCCAGAGATCGGCGTCCATAAGACCCTCATAGCAATCGTCCTTAGCATTGTATTTTCCAGCGCTTGTCATCTTGAAGCCCATATAGAGCGGATCGGGATCCTCGATAGTCATAGTCATCTGCGAATATGTGTCATTATGAACAGCGATCTGACCTGCAAAAGAAACGGTAAACGAGCCGTTAGCCTGCTCTGTGATCTCAACATTTCCGAATGAAGAAAGCTCATCTATAAGGGAATTCATCTGATCCTTAAGCTCAAGCGGACCGTAATCATTATCGACCTGATAGCTGTTTGCAGTCATACCGATATAGTTCATCTGAACATAGCTGTCGGTTATCTGCCTGTTAAGATTTGCCATGCTCTCGAAAATTGAATTGATCCTGTCTATTGAGATATTAGCGTCATTCTTAGTCTGATCGGAAATATCGTCAAGACGTGAATTCATATAGCGGATCTGCTGCGTAACGGATTCAGCCTCGCGGAAAACAACGTTCGCTATCTCCTTACGGTTAGCCTCATCGGTGGCAAAGCTCTGCAAAGCCTCCTTGAATTTGGAGAGGTTAGCCGCAAAGCCGTAATCCTTCGATTCAATATTATCAAGAGCGGTTTCAACATCGCTCATAACAACGTCCTTTATATTATAATCATTGTCAAGCGTTGAGTAATTTCTTACCTTTTCATCGATAAGAGCGTCCCTGTACTGACCAACACCGACAGTATCCACACCCTGACCCGCAAGGCTTACGCTTGTATTATAGAAAAGGT
Organism: uncultured Ruminococcus sp.; assembly: GCA_964619105.1. Taxonomy (GTDB): domain Bacteria; phylum Bacillota; class Clostridia; order Oscillospirales; family Ruminococcaceae; genus UMGS363. The sequence continues at coordinate 14,475 of CAZUDC010000006.1, read as the reverse complement.
TATATCCCGTATTTGCAACGGAGCAAACGTCAACCCTCTGACGGGAATATCCCGCAGTTTTAACATTGCTTATATTATTTCCTGTTATATCGAGGGCTTTTTGTGCGGCATTGAGAGCCTCTCTCTGCACATAAAGTCCCATAAAGCTTGATGCCATTGTTTATTCCTCCTCAGACCTTGTTCATTATCGCCGCTCTTGTAGCGTGTTCTGTTTTAACTCCGCCCCTGCCGTCATAGGTATCCAGCTCAGCGGTCCTTCTTTCTACCCGTTTGAGTCTTCCCGATATAATGACATTTGCCAGGTCGTTAAGCTCTTTTATTTTCAGCACACAGGCGGAAAGCTCCTCATATTGACCCTCCAGCCTTTTCCTGCATGATACAGGTGCTTTCGCGATTATTTCCTTAAAGGTAAGCTCCTTGTCCTCGCCGAGAATTTCAATGCGCTTACGCTCCATTGAATTGGATTTCATAATAAGAGCCTGTTCCCTGGAAAGGCTTCGGCTAAGCTCTTCAATTTTATCATTATTGATCATATCGAGCTTACTATATTCAAAATCCAGCAATTCCTTATAATGAGCATTATATTCATTGAAAAAACGCACAAGCTTAAAATAATCTACAGCCAAAGCATTCACCCTTTCCATTACAGTCTTATCTTAAAAATCATTCCTCAAAAATTGAAGCGGCTACGCTCTCGGGGGAAACATTATAGCTTCCGTCAGCAATCCTGCTTCTTAATGAAGCTATCCTTTCGGCCGACGCGTCACTTTCTCTGACGCTTTTAGCCGCATTTCTCACAGGCTCAAAGCCTGCTCTTGCGTTCGCTGACATCTCAAAGGTATCGACCCTTCTTGAAGAAACAGCGTCCGACCTTTTTTCGCCCTTAATTCCCGATTTGTAGCTGTTTTCGATTTTTCTGTATACGCCCATTGCCGAGCCTAACTTATTTATTCCCATAAAACAGCCTCCTGTCGCAAAGAGAAGTTCCCGATCTCACGGAATATTCCCTTAAAAATTTTCTGCACCGCCAATTCGGCACATTTTTCCTCTACAATCTTTATCGACACAAACTTTAAAAACTTTAGCACTTTTTTATTTTTTCTTTGTAATATTTACTTGGTTATTTTTGTGACATTTTTACTTACAGATAGATCATATCAAATACAAATTCAATAAGGGGCTTGCCCCGTCATTTAACGTTGCAAGGGATGGCGAAGCCAACCTATGTTCAGCGGGAGATTAAACTCCCACTGAACAGTAAACGGAACCCGCCGCCGAATTGAATGAAGTTCAATTTAGAGGCAGGGGGGACATCTTGCCTAAGTTATAAACTGTCAGCTGATATTCCGCATTTCGGGTTTTCTTTTTTTGTAAACAGCATAGTATTTAAATCCGCAGGATTTGAGAATTTCGCCGCATAATTCAAAGCTGTCGCCAAGTGTTTCGGGTGAATGTGCGTCCGAACCGAGAGTAACAAGCTCACCCCCAAGCTCACGGAAGCGTTTTAAAACATCACGACCGGGATTAGGCTCGTCCATTCCTCTTGAAAATGCTCCGCTGTTGCATTCAAGAGCCTTTCCGTCCGCCACAAGCAGGCGTAAAATGCTGTCGATATAGTCCGCATATTCCGAATATGAATATGAAAGACCATATTTTCTGCCGTAACGCACAATATAATCGAGATGTCCAAGACTGTCATAGCATTTTATCCTTCTGATACGCTTTAAAGTCACCTCAAAAAAGCGTTCATAGGAGCTTTTGCCGTATTTTTCAAAATATTCGGGAAAATATGGGTCGATCCCGTCAACAACGTGATGCGAACCGATAATGTAATCAAGGCAGTCATATTTCTTCACAAGCTCATCAAGATAATCGGCAATATGAAGCTGTAAGCCAAGCTCAACTCCGACAGAAATATCAAGCCTTCCCCTGTATTTTTCCGCAAGCCTTTGCATTTCGGGGATATATTTATCAAAATCAAGGTTAAAATCAACATCTGAAATCATATCATAGTCATGATGATCCGTAACGCATATCTCCGTCATTCCAAGCAATACCGCACGGTCGAATTGCTCCTCGGGAGGAGTATCGCTATCCCCCGAAAAGCTCGTATGTAAATGCTGATCCGCATAATATTTTTCCATAATTTCCCCTCCAAAAAATGATGATTTTATTATAGCATACCTTTTTTAATAAATGATGAACAAACCATCGCAGGGAGATGTGTTTCACATTCCGTTGTCACAAATACTACAACTTCTCCCACTTGACAACACTATCAAAACGATCTATAATAGGTGTAGTAGTTTTGATAACGAGTTGTATTATTAAAGGAAATTATATAAAATGAAAAAATATTCTATTATAGTCGGGCATTACGGAAGTGGAAAGACCAGCTTTTCAATCAATTATGCCTTGAAAAATGCAAAGAACGGAAAAAGTACTGCCATTGTCGATCTTGATATCGTCAATCCTTATTTCAGAAGCGCTGATTTTGAAGACGTCCTCACAAAATCAGGAATAAGGCTTATTTCTCCGCTTTTTGCAAACACTAATCTCGACATTCCCGCATTAACGCTTGAGCTTCGGCAGATCCCTGAGGAAACGGTGATAATCGATGTCGGCGGCGACGCTTCCGGAGCCGTCGCTCTGGCAAGATACAATGACTTTTTCCTTGAAATTGCCGATGAGATCGAATGTATATATATTATAAATATGTACAGGCTTGGCACGGAAACGGTCAATGAAGGGGTGGAAATTATGCGTGAAATTGAACATTCATCAGGATTGAAGGTGAATGCGGTCGTGAACAATTCCAACCTCGGAGCGGAAACCACTGCGGAGGTCGTGGAAAAAAGTGCGGCTTATGCTGAAAATTTCTGTAAAGCAACAGGTCTGCCGCTGAAATACACAATTGATACAAGCGGAAGAGCAAACGTAAAAAGCCGGTTTTCTGCCGATGCTTGTGTAAAAAAACTATGGGAGGGCGAGTAAAAATGGCCAAAATTACAGTTGATACCGACCGTTGTAAGGGCTGTGGACTTTGCACGGCGGTATGCCCGAAAAAAATCGTGGCGATAGATAAAAACAACAGAAATCAGAAAGGGTATCTTACTTCATATTGTACCGACAGTTCAGCCTGTATCAGCTGTGCAATGTGTGCGATGATATGCCCCGACTGTGCAATAAAGGTGGAAGAATAAATGGAAAAAAGACTTATGAAGGGCAACGAGGCTCTTGCGGAAGCGGCTTTAAGGTCGGGCTGTAAATGCTATTTCGGCTATCCTATCACTCCGCAGACGGAAATTGCCGCATATATGGCAAAAAATATGCCCAAAATAGGCGGCACCTTTTTGCAGGCAGAATCGGAAATTGCCGCAATAAATATGGTACTTGGTGCAGCGGCGGCAGGCGTCCGCACGATGACTTCCTCGTCCTCGCCCGGAATATCGCTTAAATCCGAAGGAATATCATACATTGCAGGGTCCGATCTTCCCTGCGTTATCGTTAATATTCAAAGAGGCGGTCCGGGTCTTGGCGGAATCCAGCCGTCGCAGTCGGATTATTTTCAGGCGACAAAGGCTCTTGGTCATGGCGACCACCGACTTCTTGTATATGCCCCCTACTCTGTGCAGGAAATGGCAGAGCTTACAACTCTTGCGTTTGATATGGCGGACAAATTCCGTATGCCCGTGATGATACTTGCGGACGGTCTGCTCGGTCAGATGATGGAGCCTGTGACTTTTCCCGAAAACAGCACTCACGAGGAAGAAAAAACTTGGGCGGCAAGCGGTCATATGAACAAGCGTAAACATAATGTTATAAGCTCGCTTTATCTTAAACCCGATGAGCTGGAAAATTCAATAAAAAACCGATTCAAGCGTTATGAAATACTGAAAAATGAGCATACGCAGGCTGAAAATCATCTTTGCGATGACGCTGAAATAATAGTAACAGCCTTCGGAGCAACGGCAAGAATTGCAAGAACAGCCGTTGACAAAGCAAGAAAGATCGGCATAAGGGCAGGACTTTTCCGTCCGATAACACTTAGCCCATTCCCTGTGGGGGAGATCAACAGGGCTTGCAGAAATGCGGCAGCTTTACTTGACGTTGAAATGTCAATGGGTCAGATGATAGATGATGTAAGGCTTGCGATAAGCTGTTCAAAGCCCGTGCATTTTTACGGCAGAACGGGAGGAATTATCCCCTCGCCCGATGAAATACTGAATGAAATCATTACCATTAAGAACGAGGTGATATAGAATGGCTGTTATTTTTGACAGACCGAAAAGCCTTGCGGATATTCCAACGCATTATTGCCCGGGGTGTACGCACGGCATTATCCATAGACTTATAGCCGAAGTAATTGACGAAATGGGTATCGAGGGTGAAGCTATCGGAATCGCTCCTGTCGGCTGTGCGGTCATGGCATATGATTATTTCAACTGCGATATGATAGAAGCACCTCACGGAAGAGCTCCTGCCGTTGCAACAGGCGTAAAAAGAGCCTTGCCCGACAGATATGTTTTCACATATCAGGGTGACGGCGACCTTGCGGCGATAGGAATGGGAGAAACCGTTCATGCGGCGGCAAGGGGCGAAAATATAACCGTAATATTCGTAAATAATGCGATATATGGTATGACAGGCGGTCAGATGGCGCCTACCTCTCTCCCCGATCAGGTAACGCAGACCACACCCTACGGACGTGATGTAAAAATCTCGGGAAATCCGATAAAAACAGTTGAAATGCTCTCCACACTTGATGGTGTTGCTCTTGCGCAAAGGGTCGCCGTGAACAGCATTCCTCACATAAGAGAAGCCAAAAAAGCTATCCGCAGGGGCTTTGAAAATCAAAGGGAAAAGAGTGGCCTTTCGATAATCGAGGTACTTTCCTCCTGCCCGACAAACTGGGGAATCCCTCCGATCGAGGCTTTGAAAAAGATAGACGAGGTCATGATACCCTTCTATCCGCTCGGCATATACAAGGACGTAACAGCGGAGGTGACAGATTAATGGATATTCTCATCGCGGGCTTTGGCGGTCAGGGTATACTTTTTGCGGGAAAGCTGCTTGTTAATATCGGACTTGCACAAGGGAAACAGGTATCGTGGCTGCCGTCCTACGGACCTGAAATGCGCGGAGGGACCTGTAGCTGTTCTGTTTGCATTTCGGACGAACCGATAGGCTCACCGCTTGTTTCCGAGCCTGATATTCTTATCGCAATGAATATGCCGTCCTATGAAAAATTTGTCAACAGGATACGTTCGGGCGGTGTTCTTATCCTTGACAGCTCAATGGCGGACCCCAGTGTTCAGCGTAAGGACATAACCGTCATAAAAATACCAGCAACAAGCCTTGCCGACAGCATTGACGGCGTCAAGGGCGGTGCAAATATGATACTTACAGGCAAGCTTCTTTCAATGCTTATGCCAACAGCAGATGACGAACTGAAAAGCGTTTTTGAAGGCATAGTTCCCCCTCATAAATTGGCAATGATCGGGAATAACATCAAGGCTTTGAATATCGGAGCAGGATATATTTATCAGGATTAGTAAAATTGCACAAAAACTTTCAATATATTGGTGCATTCCTATAAATGTTTTATAAACGCTTGACTTTTGAATTTTGCAATGTTATAATAGATACAGAAAATAAATCAAACGGAAACATCTTTTAAACATTGCGTTTATTTATTTTCCATGGTTTATACAAACCTTTCATTTTTTCTTTTTCATAAACTTCCTTATTTCCGAAAAATGCCGTCCTTTTGGGCGGTATTTTTCGTATATTATTGTTTTGTTCTGTATTCCCAAATTTTAAATGTTTTTCATGAATCCTCTTATTATTCAGCGGTTCCTTAATATGATATAAAAATTCAACCAAAAAGGAGTGTAAACTATGATCACAAAAAATATTTTCGGTGATCCTTTCCCGACAGGAGCTGTTATCCGGGATATTGAACCTTATAAATACAATCCGAGATACCTTAAACCGCAGGAGGACGGCTCGCTGCTCTTTATTCTTTCACCAAAGGACATCGTTTATGGTCTTGGCGAGCAAATAAGAGGTATGAACAAAAGAGGCTGGCATTATGAAAGCTGGAATTACGACAATCCCAATCATCATGAGGACGCTCGTTCACTTTACGGTTCACATAATTTTATCATCGTAAGTGGTGAACTGACTCTTTTCGGTGCGTTCATCGACTGTGCAGGACGAGTTGATTTTGATATCGGCTATACAAGACTTAACGAACTCCGTGTGAGAGCGTACAGCGATTTCACCCTGTATATTATCACAGGCGAAAGCGAAAAGGATATTGTTCACCAATTCCGTCAGCTGATAGGAAAAAGCTATATCCCTCCGATGTGGGCATTCGGCTATGGTCAGAGCCGCTGGGGTTATAAAAACGAGCAGGATATTAGCTCCGTTGCCGATAAATACAAAGCCGCAGGAATCCCCCTTGACAGCATATATCTTGACATTGATTATATGGAAGGCTACAAGGATTTCACCGTTGATAAGGAACATTTCCCCGACCTTGAGGCTCTTGCATCTGACATGAGATCACGGGGCATACATCTTGTCCCGATAATTGACGCAGGAGTTAAAATTGAAAAGGGCTATGATGTTTACGAGGAAGGCGTTAAAAACAATTATTTCTGTAAGAATGCCAAGGGTGAGGATTTTGTTGCCGCAGTATGGCCGGGAAAGGTGCATTTCCCCGATTTTCTCCGTAAGGACACAAGAGAATGGTTCGGCGGAAAATATGCAGAGCTTTCAAGACTTGGAATAGACGGCTTCTGGAACGATATGAACGAGCCTGCGATCTTCTACACCGAGGACAGGCTTGACGAGGTCTGCATGGAAATGAACAGACTTTCCACCGAAAATATGGGCATTGATGAATATTTCAGATTTACGGGAATGGCCGCAGGTCTCAACGGAAATGCCGGCGATTATGATAAATTCTATCATAACGTTGACGGTGAAATGATACAGCACAGCAAGGTGCATAACCTCTATGGAATGAATATGACACGGGCGGCTTTTGAAGCCTTGCAAAAGATCTCGCCCGATAAACGCACGCTTTTCTTCTCACGTTCATCGTATATCGGCGCACATCGTTACGGCGGTATATGGCAGGGCGATAATAAATCATGGTGGTCACATTTACTTCTTTCATTGCAGCAGCTCCCTGCACTTAATATGGCGGGCTTTCTCTTTACAGGCTCGGACACGGGCGGATTCGGCTGTGATACTACGGAGGATCTTATGCTCCGCTGGCTTCAGCTTTCGGTTTTCACTCCGCTTTTCCGCAATCATTCCGCCGACTGGACAAGATATCAGGAGCTTTATCAATTTGAAAACATCAAAGCGGCGGCTGAAATTGTCAAGATAAGGTATCGCCTTATACCATATCTTTACAGCGAATTTCTTAAAGCAGCTCTTAATGATGAAATGATGTTCCGTCCGATAAGCTTTGATTTTCCCGATGATGAAATTGCACGTCAGATCGAGGACCAGCTTTTCATCGGCGAGGAAATTATGATAGCCCCCGTCTATACTCAGAATGCACTGGGTCGTACTGTTTATCTCCCCGAGGAAATGATCTGCATAAAAATGACAGACAGCCACCACTATGCCTCGGAGCTTCTTCCCAAGGGATATTACAGAATAGAATATCCGCTTGATCAGGTAATTTTCTTTATCAGACTTGATAAATGTATCCCACTTGCCGAAACAGCGGAAAATACAGCTTCTCTTGATTTGACATATTTTGACAGAATAGGCTATCCCGCAGGAAAATATATTCTTTACACCGATGACGGAATATCACCTGTTTCCGAGGAAAGCGTTAAAAAGGAAATTATTTACAGGATAGGATAAATAAAAATCGCACAAGGATAATACTAAACACCAATAAAATACAGGAAAAAATCTGTGCCGAAATCCATTTATTCAAGCTTGTCGGCTTGATTTTTTCCAAATTTTAAATGGTGTTTAGTATAAGAAGATCCCTGTGCGATTTTTTTATGCAGTAAATGAGAAACTTCCGTTAGGAATGACCTCTGTTGAGCCGTCTTTGAATTTTGCTTTTATGCGGAATGAATATTTTTTGCCGCTTGAAATATTATCGATGGTTACAGAATTTTTTGACGTACTGCAAAGCTTTTTATATGTGCCGTCAGATTTTTTCTGATAGATAATATAGCCTGCAGCGTTATCGACTGAATTCCACTTTATGGCTGCCTTTCCGTCCTTTAAGGTGATCTTTGGTTTTGCTGAAGATGAGGAAGAGGATGACGACTTTGAGCTTGATCCATTTCCCGAGCCCTTGCTAAGGTCGCAGCGCAGGTAAGGACGGGTATTCTTTACATAAACAAAAGCAGTGCCGAGTGATTTTACCGTTTCCTTTGACATTATTTCGTTGGCAGTACCTTCATAGGCTTCACGCTTAACATTATTAACAGACGTTTTCATATCAGAACCGATGGCTCTAACGTTACTGCCTTCATTCCAATAATAGCAATTGACCATACTGCAGCTGTATAATCCACCTGCGATCTGTCCGACATGGCCGCTTCTGCTGTTATTCACCTTGACGCCGGGATGAGAAAGATTCAGACAATTCTGTATCAAGCCGTTATTTCCCCAGCCTGCTATGCCGCCGCTATAGGCGCTGTTGGCGCATATTGCCATTGCACATCTATAATTGATGCAGTTCACAATGCCGCTGTTCTTGATAAGACCACCCTGACCATCAGTGAAGATCGCAGCATTATAGAAAACGCCGAACATCGCAAAGCCGCCTGCAAGAACGACCTTGGTTAGATCCTCCGTATGCATTGAGCCGACAATTCCGCCTGCATAGGCTGTTCTGTCGCCGTAGAAAATTTCAGACGGACCGACAGAATAGACCAAGCCGTTATTCTCGCACTGATTTATAACAGAGCCTTCAGCAATTCCTGCAATTGAGCCTGCATAACACCCCTCGTTTATCCATTCGACCTTGCCGTTATCATAGCCGATGACAACGCTTTCTTTTATTATTACGCCTGAAACACAAGCACCGTCAAGATAGCCGAAAAGACCTCCGATACGATAATTTTTAACGTACAAGCCCCTTATTGTATGACCGTTTCCGTTAAAAAGTCCTCTGAAAGCGGTATATCCGTTTATAGGATCGCCCGAAAGACCAATTGGAGTGAACTTATTCTTCGGAGGATTATTATACCAGTCCTCCCAGCCTTTTGTATCGTTAAGAACGATATCCGAGGTAAGATTGATAACAACTCCTGTGCTGTCCATTTTTCCGCTGTTTACAAGCGACGCAAGACCTGCAAGCTGTTCTGCTGTGCTTATGTCATAGGAATCCTTCTTGCCTGTATACCACGAGGTATCAGCCTTTCCGCTCCATACCTTTGAAGATGTCTTTGCTCCAACAGGAATAATGCAAACTGTCAGCACCATACTGATCGCAAGCATCAACGAAACTATTTTTTTCATTTTTATACTCCTTGCACCCCTGATGATCCTGATTACACTCTGTCACTTTTATTTGAGGAAACCCCATTTTCCCTTTGATACAGCTTACTTCTGCTGATTATTCGGGAGAGCCGCCGCATTATTGCTTGCGATCTCCTTAACGGAGGTAACAAGTCCTGCAAGTCCCTGAATTTCAGACGGAATAATGATCTTTGTAGCTCTGCCGTCAGCTGCTTTGCCGAATGCTTCAAGTCCCTTGATAGCGATAACGCCGTCACTCGGGTTGCTTTCGTTAAGCTTTGCGATACTGTCTGCAAGAGCCTTCTGTGTAAGCTCGATGGATTCAGCTTCACCCTGCGCTTCAAGTATTTTCTGCTGTCTTACAGCGTCTGCGCGGAGGATAAGAGCCTGCTTTTCAGCTTCAGCTTTAAGGATAGCCGCCTGCTTATCAGCCTCTGCACGGAGGATCTTGGATTCCTTTTCACCCTCGGCAACAAGTATCTGTGACTTCTTTTCACCCTCTGCCTGAAGGATCTTTTCACGTCTTTCACGTTCAGCCTTCATCTGCTTTTCCATTGCGTCCTGAATTTCTCTTGGAGGGAGGATATTTTTAAGCTCAACACGGTTTACCTTTATTCCCCAGGGATCGGTCGCAACGTCAAGAAGAGCGGTGATCTTTGTATTGATAACATCACGGGAGGAAAGCGTTGAGTCAAGCTCCATATCACCGATGATATTACGGAGAGTTGTTGCGGTAAGGTTTTCGATAGCGCTGATCGGACGCTCAACGCCGTATGTATAGAGCTTTGCGTCTGTTATCTGGAAGAAAACGACTGTATCGATCTGCATAGTAACATTATCCTTAGTGATAACAGGCTGCGGCTTGAAGTCAGCCACCTGCTCTTTTATCGAAACCTTTTTTGCTATCTTATCAATTATCGGAACTACATAATGAGGACCTGTTTCAAGCGTTTTATTGAATGCACCGAAACGCTCAACGATATAGACCTGTGCCTGCGGAACGAATTTAATTCCGCTGATAATGATAATAATTGCAATGATCGCGAGAATAATAAGAACTGAAACAATACCCGGCATAATAATTACCTCTTTCTTTTAAAGCTTTTCAACGAGAAGCTTTGCTCCTCTTACTTTCTTTATACGGACAATGCTGTCCTTTTCGATGATGTCATTGTTTTCCGTAACAGCTATCCAGTCAACACCGTTGAGCTTAACTCTGCCAAGTCCTCTTGCAGAATCGACCTCCTCGATTACAACTGCGGTTTTGCCGACAAAGCTGTCCGAATTGGTCGGAACAAACTTTTTGGGGAAAAGCTTTTTTACAAAGGGCCTTGTAAACATCAGCGTTATTCCTGTAAATGCCACGAAAAGTATAAGCTGAAGGGTCAAGCTCACATCAAGAGCCGCCGCTATAACTGCCGCCAGCGCTCCTGCGGCGAACCATATTGAAATAAGTGCTGCCGTTGCGGCTTCAACAAGAACTGCCGCTACAAGAACAATGATCCAGAATATCACCATAAATTTCTCACCCATCCTTTCCTCGGTGTTTTCTCTGTATTAATATAGTAACACAAACAGATAAAAATTGCAATAGTTTATTTTGCCTATTTTAGGCGATTTCAGACTTATTTGACTTAATGCGGCAAATTTCACCACAGCTGTCTGTATTTTTCACGGAATATTACCGCCGCAATAATCCGCAAACAATCTCTTGACTTTAACGGCGGCGTATACTATAATAATAGAAAACAATCGAAAAATTATGAAGGGAAAACCGCCATGAAAATTTATTATGACAACCGGGAGCTTTCCTGGCTTAAATTCAACGAACGTGTACTTGAAGAAGCTATGGACGAGCGTATGCCGCTCGGAGAAAGGCTGCTTTTCGCCCAGATATTCCAATCCAATTTAGATGAATTTTTTATGATAAGAGTAGGCTCACTCTATGACCGCACGCTTGTGAACGATCTTGAACATGACAATAAAACAGGTTTGACCTGCTCTGAACAGCTTGACGCAATATTCGTCCGCTGTAAGGAGCTTGCGGCAATGCGCGATAAGGCTTACAGCGATATAATGTCAAGCCTTAAGGATAGCTGCGGTGTTGAGCAGGTCGATTTCAAGGCGCTATCCAAGGAAGAAGAAGAATTCCTGCGTGTTTATTTCACCAAGGAGATACTTCCGCTTATCTCTCCGCAGATAATTGACAAGCGTCACCCATTTCCTTTCCTTAAAAACAAGGAGATATATGCTGTCGCTCATCTTGAATCGAAGTCGCAGTCGGTAAAGCTTGGAATTATTGCGGCAAGCGGCTCATTTTCCCGTGTGATATTCCTCCCAACGGCAAATAAGCTCCGTTTTATGCTTGTTGAGGAGCTTATTTTACACTATATGCCGCTTGTTTTTGAAAATTTCAAAATTATATGCAAGTCGCTTATGCGTATAACAAGAAATGCCGATATAAATATGGAGGAGGCACTTTATGACCACGAGGTCGATCTCCGTGAGGTCATGACGGAGCTTCTCCAGAAAAGAAAAAAGCTCTCCCCTGTCCGTATGGAGCTTTCACGCAAGCTTGACGAGGAAACGCTCACTTATCTTTGCAGGAATTTGGAGCTTACTCCCGATAAAATATTCAGACAGAAATCGCCGCTTGATCTATCCTGCATTTTCCCGATAAGGGGCAAGCTTGAGAATCAGAACCCAGAGCTTTTCTTTAAGCGTGCCGTTCCACAGCGTTCAAGGGAGATAATCCACGGGCAGCCTGTTATGAATCAGGTGCTGAAAAAGGATATCCTGCTTTATTATCCGTATGAATCAATACGTCCATTTCTGCGTTTGCTGAGTGAAGCGGCATATGATCCCGAGGTCGTTTCCATAAAGATAACGCTTTACCGTGTCGCTTCCGATTCAAAGGTCGTTGAGGCTCTTGTAAATGCGGCTGAAAACGGTAAAAACGTGCTTGTACTTGTTGAGCTTCGTGCAAGATTTGACGAGGAAAACAACATCGGCTGGTCGAAACAGCTTGAGGACGCAGGCTGTACTGTCATATACGGGCCTGAAAGCCTTAAGGTCCATTCAAAGCTCTGCCTTATAACGCGCAAAAACGGAAACGGCGTTCAGTATATAACCCAGATAGGCACAGGCAACTACAACGAAAAGACCTCCGCACTTTATACCGACCTCTGCCTTATGACTGCGAATAAAGACATTGCCGCAGAAGCGGGAGCAGTTTTCAACGCCCTTTCAATGGGAACTCTTGTGGAGAATACACAGCATCTGCTTGTTGCTCCGCTTAGCCTGCAAAACAAGATAATCGAGCTTATAGACGGTGAAATTGCCAAGGCAAAAAAGGGCGAGGAGGCTTATATCGGTCTGAAAATGAACTCCGTAACCGACCGTGTGCTTATAGATAAGCTTGCAGAAGCGTCAATGAACGGAGTAAAGATCCGTATGGTAATAAGAGGAATATGCTGCCTTGTTGCAGGAGTAAAGGGTTATACCGAAAACATCGAGGTAACGAGCATTGTCGGAAGATACCTTGAACACGCAAGAATTTATATGTTCGGCAAGGGCGAAAAAATGAAGCTTTATATTTCCTCTGCCGATTTTATGACGAGAAACACCATTCGCCGGGTGGAGGTTGCCGCACCAATATATGACAAGCACGTCCGTGAAAGAATAGTGCAGATTTTCGACACAATGCTTGCGGATAATGTCAAGGCAAGGGTAATGCTCCCCGACAGCAGCTATAAATACAAGCGTCCGAACGGAGACGAAGCGGCAGTTGATTCGCAAAATTCATTCATCGAGGAAAGCGTAAAATATGCGCCTGCATCAACGCTCGGCAATCCCGAAAAGCCTAAGGCTGTTTCAAAAAAGGTAAAGGTCACACGCAAGGCTTCTGCGAAAAAAACGGGGAAGAAACGGAAATAAAAGCTTTTATGCTTATTCCGCCTGACGTATTTTCATTTTCTGCCAGTTTGTATATCCATAGATATCATTAACCCAAAATGCGATAAAGCAGACTATCACCGAAATATATCTCGGGTCCTCAAGGCTTGCAAGCGTCCATAATATTATAAGCACGATATCATTTGCGGCATATCCCAAGGAAAAAAGCGGACTTCTGCGGAATGTAAGATAAACTGCGACAAAGCTTGTTGTTACGGAAATCGTACTCGGAACGATATTCGCCGTATTAAACGCTTCAAGAATGAAATAAAATCCGAATGTTATCACTGCCGCCGCAATCAACATAAGTATAAATTCCTTTTTGCCTATGGAATTGACCCTGACCTCGGCATGGCTCCCGTTATAGGGATTTTTCAGCCATGAAACAAGTGCAAAAGCAGCCATTGGCATTGTCATTCCGAGATATGTTATCATTTCGCCGTAATATGCGAACGAATAGGAGATTATCCCGTAAATAAGACTGAATACTATCATCAGAACCTGACCGAACGAATTGCCCTTTGCGTTGAAAATTATCGCCATTACGCCTATAAGCGAGGCGGCAAGCGTCATAAAGCTTTCTCCGTCAAAAATGTAAAATGAAACAACTATAAGCTTTACCGAGGATAACCATAGAATAAGCTCACCCTTGGAAAAATAATGAGGATTTTCTTTAACATAATTAACCGACCCTTCAACAAATAAAGCATTCGTGTACACATCTGCCCCCTTCGGGTCAACCTAACGATGTGTACACGAATGCTTTTTTCATTCACTGCTCGGTAGCAGTATTATTCAGTTTTTTCCTTTTCGTTTACTGAAATTCCAAGTATGTCAAGGCTCTCCTTATCTACCTCGGCAGGACAGGACGACATAAGCTCGGAAGCATTCTGAACCTTAGGGAATGCCAGCACGTCACGGAGATTATCCGCACCGCACATTATCATGGAAAGTCTGTCAAGACCTATTCCCATACCTCCGTGCGGAGCTGCACCGTATTTATAAGCG
>CAZUDC010000005.1:26972-28049 GCA_964619105.1 uncultured Ruminococcus sp. | reverse complement strand
AAAATTTATAAAACCCCTTGACAAATAATATTATATGCTGTATAATATTATTTGTCAAGCAAAGAGTTTAATACTAAACACCAATAAAATACAGAAAAAAATGCGCTGAAATCGCATATATTCAAGATTGTCGGCTTGATTTTTTCCAAATTATAAATGGTGTTTAGTATAAGCCGAAGGATCAGAAGTCCTTCATAAGCAATCAGACAGGAGGAAACATTATGAACGATACAATTTTTGAAAAAATAGGCAAAACATTAACAGAAACAGGTAAGGCAGTGACCGAAAAAACAAAGGTAGTCGGCGAAAGTGCAAGGATTAACAGCAAAATAATTGCAAAGGAAGGCTCCTTGCGTTCGCTCTATTCAGAGATCGGAGAGTATTATTATAATAAGTATAAGGACGCTCCCGATGAGGAGATCGCTGAAGCCGTAAACGAGCTTACAGATACTCTCAATTCAATAGCCGATATGAAAAATCAGCTTCTCTCCATTAAGGGTGCAGTAAAATGTACCGAATGTGGTGCAGAATGCCCGATTGAAAATTCATTCTGCGGTCAGTGCGGAGCAAGGCTTGTAAAGCCTGAGCCCCCCGTTGAAGAGGAAGTGCAGAATGGTACAGAAGCCGCTGAAGAAGCTGATAATCAGGTCTTTACAGGTGAAGTTATCGAAAAAAACACTACTGAAAGCACTGATGAATAACAACACAGCTAAGTAACTGCCAAACGACATAATTATAGCGTTAGCTTATATAATGTCTGCTCAACAACCGAAAAAATTCGTAGAAGCCTTGCTTCAGAGCAATTTTTCGGTTGCTTGGTGCAAGAATTTTTGGATTTTTTCTTAAAATTCTTGCACCATGCCGCCCACAGTGGAGGCAAAAGCAGACATCGATCAACAAGTACAGCATAAATCAAAAATTTGTAATGCTGAAAATCCTGGTTTACAGGATTTTTAGTCAATAACTGTCCTTCAGGCAGTTATTGAGTACTCACTATATACTGTATACTGAACACCACCGAAAGACACCACGACTAAACATCATGACTAAACATCATGACTAAACATCATGACTAAA
>CAZUDC010000005.1:0-26872 GCA_964619105.1 uncultured Ruminococcus sp. | reverse complement strand
CATCACGACTAAACATCACGACTAAACATCACGACTAAACATCACGACTAAACATCACGACTAAACATTAGAAAAAACAATCAGATATGACGCAACAAGCCTGCCGCTGAAAAAGCGGCAGGCTTGTTTTTTTAAAACATTCCGTATTTAGCTTTCCCGGATTTTTTTGCACTGTACAGAGCCTTTTCACTCTTTTCAATAAGAAGCTCTGTATCCTGCTCCGAGCCTTCCTCCGTTCTTTGTGCTGCAATGCCCAGACTAACCGTTAATCCTCTTGTGTATTCCTTTGAGGAGAACGCCGAACCAAGCGTGCTTAACGCCCTCTCTGCTGTTTCCTTTATCTCATCATCTGAAAGCTGTGCAGTGCTGACAACCGTAAACTCGTCATTTCCCGACCTTGCAATAAAATCAGTCGGATATATTTCAGCAAGCTTCTTAGCCGTAAACCTTAATGCCAGATCCCCGACATCACGGTCATGCCGGAGGTTGAAATCCTTGAAATCATCAATATCAACCTTTGTAAGAGTAAGCTGCGGTTCAGTTTTCACTTCCTCAAGATATGCATTAAGGCTGCTTCGGTTGGCAATTTCTGTAAGAAGATCGGTCTTTTCGTGCATAGCTGCCCATTCCTCGAACTTATGCTCCGCAGTAATATCCCTAAGCACAAAAACCTCGCCTATAGTTTCACCAAATGAATCATAAATAACATTTTCCTCCATTCGGAGAAGCTTTTTCCCTTCAGCCGTCTTTACAACAAGCTCCGTCATTCCGTTTTCAAGCGTGGTAAGGCTCTCTGCGCTGTGCTGCCAGTATTCCCTCGGACGGCCGACAGCGTCACCGCATTCGGGAAAATATTCCGCAAATTTCGGGTTAACACTGACAGTTTCTCGCTTTTCCCCCTCAACAATTACCGTGAACGGCATACTGTTAAGCACAGCGTCAAGCTCGATATTTATGTTTTTAAGATCGGTAACATCATGTGCAACTCCGCAAGTGCCGAAAATTGTTCCATCCGAATCAATAAGCGGCGATTTATAGGTCTTAAACAGCTTCATACCCATCTTAGTCTTGACCTTTTCATCAAAAAGCACCGTCTGTCTTGCTCTCATAACAATTTCCTCTGATTCAAGACAAACATAATCACCCTTTTCGTACTCCTCTTCGGGCATATCCCATATGTAATAATGCCCCTGCTTATAGATCATGCTCTTGGTCTTATCCACAGCCTTACAGAAGCCGTCATTAACCATAAGATGCCTGCCCTTGTCATCCTTGAACCATACAAGGTCGGGTATGCTATCAATAGCAGTTTTTAAGCAGGTATCCGTCATTCTCATATCAAAGCGAAGCTTCATATCCTTACACAAACGCTCATATAACGCCCTGGCAACAGAGGCATAAGCAGGCTCTGTCCATACAGCGTCAGCAATTTTGATTATATCCTCAAATTCATCAGCGGCTTCATAAGGCACAACGACGACCTTATACGCCTCCTGGAATCGTGCAAGGTTGGCATTTACAGCGTCAAAAGCGTCAATTATGATCGCACTATCGCCAAGATCGCATATAGTATCGATATCATCGGGGAAAGAAACCTCAAAATCGCAGTCCTCCATTGCATCAGCATTTTTTACTGCGTCAGAAATAAAGCTATTGCCCGATAATACCATTATTTTGCATTTAAAATCATACATTACCCGTCACCTCAATAAAAAATATGCAATTTAATTTATTATAACATATTCCCACACAAATTGCAACATTTTGTATATTTTTATTAATTTTCCACAAAAAGCATTGCCGACAAACAATTGGGAGATTGTTCATCGGCAAATTTATCATATCTTTGTATTGTCAATAACCTTTTCAATACTTATTCTGTAATTATCCATAGCCTTAGCAATATCCTCGACTGACCTCTTGTTGATTTCGGAATTATCCTGCATTTCCAAAACCTTCCTCTGCAAGCCGCCAAACATATCGTCAACACGGTTGATATTGTTGTTCTGTTCGTCTATATTTTCATACAGACAGCTAAATTGCTCTGTAAGTCGATCAAAGCTCAGCTGAAGCTCGTCCATTTTACTCTCGGTACGTTCAATCGCCCTTGTACTTCCCTCGAACTGCTCGTATGTCTTTTCTACACGTTCAATAAGCTCGCTTACGACCTTTGAAACCTGTTCAGCAAAATCGTTGCTGTTTTCGGAAAGTATCTTCATTTCTCCCGCAACGACCGCAAAGCCAGCTCCGAAAGAACCTGCATTTGCTGCTTCGACTGATGCGTTAAGCGAAAGCAAGGTGGTTCTGAATGAAATATCGCCAAGCTTTTTAGCAATTTCGGAAATCTCGTTCATCTGCTCGGTGATGCTTCCGAAAATCTTTCCCGATTCATTTATAATATCACTTGCGTCACGGAGCTGGGATTTCATCGCTGTCATATTGCTGCCGTTTTCGGAAATTGACTGCTCAAATTTTTTCAGCTGCGTGTTAAGCTCATTAATATGACGCTCCGTTTCCATGATCTTGCTATGTACTCCGTGACAGCTGTCAGAGATCTCAAAAGCGTCTTCTGTAATGCTCTCCGAGCCTTGGAGCAAGCCCTGTGTGCTGTCATCGATCATCTTTGACGAGCTTTCAAAGTCAGTCCTCAGAACATCTCCCATATCCCTGATCGAGGCAATAAGATGTTCCGCCTCCTCGGTCTGTTTTCTTGAAATTTCGATAAAAGCACGGCCTCTGTCAACAGCAAGATAAAATACTAATGCCGCAAGATTTGTAATCGCAAAGCAAAGTATGAACTGACCAACAGCACCGGCTTTTTCGGGATGCACGATAAACATTACAACCAATGCAACATCAACGGCTGCGATCTGGATCTTTGTAATTTTCGGTTCAAGATACATACCCGTCATACCGATAAGCGTCAGATAAAGCGGAAAATCATCACTGTAGGATTCACCGCTGAAAAGCGATATCATCATTATGACCATAACAAGTATCAGCGAAAGCACAAATTCCTTTACAAGCGGCTTAGTATTCTTCGCCTTCATAATTAAAAGAGCCGAAACAAGCACGATTATACATCCGCCGATCGCAAGCAGTCCTCCGAGGTTAAAGCCTATAATATTCTTGATAAAAAACACACCTGAAGTAACCATTGTTACCCATAGCATTATCTTATAAATCGTATGATGTGTAATAGGGCTTTTAATTTTCTTCTCACTGTTCATAACTCAAGCCTCCCAAATGAATATAATATAATTATATCACCATCTTAAAAGAATTACAATAAAATTCGCCAATTTTTTCATTGTTTCAATGACTGACTTTTCGTCAATTCAATGTGCATTTTGCACAAAAGCCTTGTTTATTCCTGTAACGACCCTGTCGTTTCCGCCAAGGTCCTTTATGATCCTTATATCATCATAACCACTCTTTTCAAGGATATCGGAAACAGCCACACCCTGCTCAAAGCCTATCTCAAAAGCGATAAGCCCTCCCTCGGCAAGGATCTCCCTCCAGAGGCACGCAATAACACGGTAAAACTTCAAACCGTCTATTCCTCCGTAAAGTGCCGTCTGCGGCTCACATCTGACCTCATCCTGAAGCTCCCCCATCTCCTTTTCTGTAAGGTATGGCGGATTTGAAACAATGCAGTCTACCTTACGATATTCGCCATAATCCTCGGGATCAGCAAAATTTCTGAGCATATCGCCGTTAAGAACATCGCCCTTCATTATTTTCACGTCAACACCATTCCTGCGGATATTTTCCACAAGATACGGAAACGCCTCCGAGGAAAGCTCAATGGCCGTGACCTTCGACATAGGCAGACTTTTCTTTATCGTCGCCGCAATACAGCCGCTTCCACTGCATAGATCGACAATTTCAGGCGATCTATTCCCGGCCTGAACAAAATAATCAAGCACAGTATCAACAAGGATCTCCGTATCGGGACGAGGAATAAGTACACCCTCGCCAACCTTGAACGGCATACCGTAAAACTCCCATTCACCAAGAAGATACTGAAGCGGCTCGCCGTTTACACGCCTATTCGTCAGCTCCAATGCCATTTTAAGCTTGCTTTCATCTGCGGCATCTTCACCGTGAATGACCAGTCCAAGACTATCAAGCCCCATTATATCCTCAAAAATACATCTGCACTCAAACTCGTAATCCTCTTTTTCGGCATTTTTCAGCATTCCGCAGATATATTCAAATGCTTCCCTGTTTGTCATTTTTTCACCATTTGTCCTCTTCATCTTCCTTAGGCAGACATGGCTTAAGAGCTGCAATAGCAACCTCTAGCTGCTTGTCGTCAGGCTCATTTGTTGTAATGTGCTGAAGCCATAAGCCAGGTGCGGAAATTATCCTTGTAATTGCATTATCATATCTTCCTGCAAGCTTTATAAGCTCATATGCAACAGCAGCCTCGGGAATAAGCAAAAGCAGCTGCATAAGCAATCTTATCCCTATATTTTTCCAGGGCAGGAACATTCCCACAATAATGCTCAATAAAATAACTATCAGAATAAAGCTTGTTCCGCAGCGTGGGTGGAAACGACACATCGGACGTATATTTTCGACCGTTAGCTCCTTCTGTGCTTCATAGCAGGCAATGGTCTTATGCTCCGCCCCATGATACATAAATGTTGTTTTCATCGAGCTTGTCAGCGAAATAACATAAAAATATCCGACCAATAACGCAAGCTTTATAATTCCCTCTGCGATCGTCCTTCCCCAGTCAGGAACACCTGCGCTCAATAAAAGCTTTGAAAACAGCATCGGCAGGAACTTGAACAGCGTCACCGAAAGCACCATCGCCAGCACAACTGAGATCACCATAATTACATTCACAAGCTTATCGCCGAATTTTTCCGTCAGCCATTTTTCAAAATCGGAAAGCTCTTCCTCCTCGTCCTCCTCTGTCATCTGCTTTTCGGCTGATTTCATTGTACAGCGTATGCCCTCTATCATAGTTTCGGCGAAGTTAAAGCAGCCTCTTACGAACGGAGCCTTTTTATACCAAGGTGCTTTTTTTCCGTTCTGTATTTCCCATGTTTCAACATCTATCGAGCCATCGGGAAGTCTGCAAGCCATAGCCGCAATTCCTATTCCACGCATCATAATGCCCTCAATAAGAGCCTGACCGCCTATCTTTGACTTAAATTTTTCCTCTGCATTTTTTTTGTTCATTTTACTTATCCTTTTCAATTTATTTTTATCGGAAGAATTATCCGCACTGTCGTCCCCTTTCCTTCCTCGCTCATAATATCCAGCTTCCCCCCATGCATTGCAACTATCTCATCTGCGACTGCAAGGCCTATACCCGAACCTCTGCGTGTATAATTCGCCTTATAGAATTTTGTCTTTACCTTGTCGAGATCCTCCTTGCTTATTCCACAGCCTGTATCGGAAACATCTATAATAATATTCGATGCGTCAGCCATTCCAGCTGTTACGCAAACTCTTCCACCCTTATCGGAATACTTTATCGCATTGTCAATGATGTTGATAAAGACCTGACGTATTCTGTTCTTATCTCCGACAATAAACGGAAGCATATCAGGCTCGTCATAATTCAGCTCAATTCCTGATTTTCTTGCGCTCTCGCCGTAAATAAGCACAGCGTCGCCAAGCTCGGCAAGCACGTCCATAGTTTCCTTAACAAGAGAAAATTTGCCATTCTGCATACGGGAAAAATCCAGCAGCTCTTCAACCATTCTCGAAAGACGTTCCGTTTCAAGGCTGATAACATGCATACCCTTTTCAACAGCCGCCCTGTCCTCAGGCATACTTGCGATAGTTTCCGACCATCCCTTTATAGCGGTAAGCGGAGTTCTCAATTCATGTGAAACGCTTGAAATAAACTCATTTTTCAGCTTTTCCGAATTAGCAAGCTCCTTTGCCATATGGTTTATCGTATCGCAAAGATCGCCTATTTCGTCATCGTTTTTCTTTTTTATACGCACAGAGAAATCTCCCTTGGCATATCGTCTTGCCGTCAGACTTATCTGACGCACAGGAAGCACAATGGATTTCACAAAATACATACCCGAAAAAAACATCAGTACAAGCACTGCCGCACACACTGCCGCAATTACAAGGAACATTCCGGCAAGCTGCTTATCAACATTTTCCATTGATGAAGCAATACGCATAGCAGTATATCCTGAGGAATTATCGGGCAGGATCACACTCAATGCCATGATTTTTTCTCCGCTGTCCGTTCTTCCGAGGAAATATCCCGTTTCGCCTGTTTCCAAGGCACTGCTGTAATCCTTCATCGGATCCTTTATCGTTGGGATAAACCCCGATGAGGTGAGCATAACATTACCCTTTCTTCCTATTATCATCAGCTCAGTTTTCTCCCTGTCCGACCATTCCTCTACCGCAGACCTTACCTCCGATGAATAATTCGCCGCAGGGTCATTGTAGGAGCTGCAAAGAATACTTGACACCATATTCATTTTCGCGGAAAGATACTGCCTTGCCGAATTATAATAAAAGCTCCGCAGGAATATCGCGCTTACAAGAACAACAGCCATAAGCACGATGAAAATGATTCCTATATTGTTAAATATCCATCGCCTTGTAATATTACTGTTCCGCCTTATACTTTTTTTATTTTCCAAAATGGACTCCTCCGATTTTGTCGTTTATCATTTACCGTCAGACGATGCACCTGCCGTCCATTTGTAGCCGAATCCCCATATAGTTGAAATATATCTTGGGTTTGAAGGCTCATCTTCAATTTTCATTCTTATTCTTCTGATATTTACATCAACGATCTTGTCATCACCGAAATAATTTTCGCCCCATATATGCGTTAAAATGCTTGAACGGTCAAGAGCCGTCTGCTGATTATTGAGAAAATACTCCAGAATTTGATATTCAACCTGCGTAAGCTCTATCGGAATACCATTTTTAGATACCGTCCTGCTTTTGAGATTAAGTTCAAACGGGCCTGAAACGATAACTGACGCCTCTTCCTCCTCCCTTGCAACGGACATACTAACTCTGCGGTAAATAGCATCAATTCTCGCAGTAAGCTCCGAAGGAGAAAACGGCTTTGTCATATAATCGTCAGCTCCGAGCATAAGTCCGCTCACCTTGTCCATTTCCTGTGTTTTAGCCGAAAGCATTATTATTCCGAGCGTGCTGCTTTTTTTTCGAAGCGCCTTACAAACCTGAAATCCGTCTATTCCGGGCATCATAATATCGAGCAGTGCAATATCAAAATTGCCATTCTCCTCGTCAAAAACACGCAAAGCCTCCTCACCGCAATTTACATCAACAACATCATAGCCTGCACGATTAAGATTGATAACCACAAAATCACGGATAACATCCTCGTCCTCACAAACAAGAATCCTTTTCATTTCATTTTCCTCCTTTTAAGTCAAGCAAAAGCTGTTTACAATCTCGGCTGAAGTCAGAATAAGCGGTTCATCGGAATTATCGGGCAGCTTATAAAAATAGTTCATATTATCTCTGGTTTTGAGAAGAACATAGCCTTTTTCAGTTTTTTCATCGTAATATTCCGATGAAACTACCGATATCCTCATAAGCTCCTCCGTTGAATTATAAAGATCTATAAAATACTTATAAAAAACAATATCACCATTGCTCTCATCATGCTTGACTGTAACAAGCCCATCCCATCTTGCAGGGATAATAAAGCAACAGCTCTTGGAAATATCGTAATAGCTTGTATATTTTTTTGTTATGGTGAAATTTGAGTATACATTCCAGTTTGTGCCGTAAAAGCTGTCACGGCTGTCCTGATTATACCCTGGAAAATATGACAGCGTTGGTATTTCGACTATCCCGTCAAGATCTATATCGCAGGAATAATATCCTCTGCTTCGGACAGTATCGGTTATTTTCTGCTGTTCATCCATATAAAGCGGATTTCGGAGCTTCAAACCGACCTGGTAGATTATCTCTGTCGAAAGCTGACCGTCCGAAAGTCCGTCAATAAATACAGCAGGCGTATTTTCTCCGACATTTCCAAGCGTAACCGCAACAAATTCCGAGGTTTTATTGTTAAGCCTTACTGTATCGGCGATCTTCACGCTGTTTCCATCATCTATAACGACAGAAAATTCAGCCTTTTTGCCGATATTTTCATTATTACCTCTTATAACGCATAAAGCCTCTGTTCCGTTATTATCAAGATCATAGAGAAAAAAAACTGAACAGCTGTCGGCATAATTCTCCGTGACGCTCCCCTCCGAGCAGCTGTAAACTCTCAAAGCGGTGTCCGTTCCCGAACCGCCGTAGCCGATAATAACGCTTGTCCTTTCCGCAGAGCCGAATTTTGATATTATCACCCTGTCAACGCTTGTGCCGCTTCCCTCAAAGTCGCAGATGGAGTACCATTCGCCCTCATCATTCTTATCAAGTATGTTTACGCGAAGCTTATCACGCAGATTATAGAAAACGATAGCCTCATCACCCTCTGTATCATCTATATCCTTTATCACATATGACGAACGATAAATTCCTGAACGAGGATATTCCAGCGTGATATTTTCTCCTGTGCATTTTGTAAGAGCCTTGCGTATATTTTCCTGCTCCTCATATATAACAGGCGGTGCAAGAAGTGTTTCCGCCGATCCTCCCAAGGTACAGCCTGTAAGCATAGCCGTACAAAGAAGCATAGCCGCTGTCCTTATTTTCATGCGGATGATCCTCCTAAAAAAGGGACGTTCGGGACTGCCTCGATGCAGCCGAAAACGCCCCTGAAAAGCTTTGATTTTTTTGCTCTGTGTCAGTCGTCGATTGTTTCCATTTTGGATTCTCCGTCAGTCTGAAGTCCCGTCCAGCGGCGTTTGCCTGTAAGGTTGAGCTTAGGCATAACTCTGTAAACATAGGTGCTCCAGAAAACAGCAACTATTGCAGCCGTAACGAATATGATTCCCACGTCGACCGTATCGGGAGTAAGCATACCCTCTCTTACGGAATAATCTGTAAGGAAGAACATTGCGTATCTCGGAAGAGTGGAAACAGCGGCTGTTATTGATGCGGCATAACCGAACAGCACCATATAATACCTTGTTCTTTTCTTCTCATAGCCGCAGAAGAATCTTACAAAATTAAGGAAAAAGAATGCCGAAAAAACGTTGGTCATAAGGATATAGCATTTTTCGGAGTATGGACCTATCACCTGATAGGTGGTTATAAGCTCAAAGGTCTTGACAAGCTTCCATATCGGGAAAAGCGTGATAAACGCACACTGGCCCTTTGATATGCCGTCACCCTTGAAAATGCTCACTCCCGTAGAGATGAACGTGCAGCAGAGAACCATCATAAACGCATAATTTATCCACTGCATCGCTGTAATACCAGTGAAGATCCCAACAGGCTCATCCTCTGTGGAAATGCTCCTGTTGTAGCTTATCTGTGAAATAAGTGGCGCTAATGTTTCATATATAAGCAAGCCTGCCATAACGAACATTGCCGAAGCCGCCTTAGGTGAAACCTTTTTGTTAAGTCTTTCCGCTCTTAAACGCATCGGATTTATCAGGATACAGGATTTAATGACCTTATCTCTCGATTCTCCGAATATCATGACCGCCGCAAGCAGTATAAAACCAACAATGATGATCGCAAACGTAAGATTAAAGCCCTTTTCGATATATACACCAGTTGCAAAATTCATATTGTTTTTAAGCTGAAGGGCTCTGCTTATAACAGCAAGCACCAGCGTAATAGCATATACCACCATTGAGAACTTCTTATCAAGAAAAACCTTTTTCTTTCTGTACGGAGTAACCTGTTTTCCGCTCATGTCAAACTTCTCCTTTTACTATAAGTTTATCTGTTTTCAATAGCCTTGTAATCACGTCTTTTTGCTATAGGCTTGTATGCGGGACGGATAATTCTGCCGCCCGTGGTAAGCTCCTCGATTCTATGAGCCGCCCAGCCTGCGATCCTTGCAACGGCAAACATCGGCGTATTAAGCTCAACAGGGATCTTAAGCATACGGTAAACCAGACCCGAATACATATCCACATTGGCACACATAGCCTTGGTACTGCCCTTGATATCAGCAAATATCTCCGGGGTAAGACGTTCAACAGCGTCAAGAAGCATAAACTCCTTTTCATACTCCGTGCCTTTGGCAAGCTTCATAGCGTTTTCCTTAAGGATAACAGCTCTCGGATCGGAGATCGTATAAACTGCATGACCCATACCATATACAAGACCGGTCCCATCGCCTGCCTCCTTGCGGATAACCTTTGCAAGATAATCCCGAACCTCGGCGTCGCTGTCCCAATGCTCAATATTTTCCTTGAAATTTTCAAGCTGTGCGATAACCTTTGTGTTCGCACCGCCGTGGCGATGACCCTTTAATGAGCCGATAGCTCCCGAATATGCGGAATATGCGTCAGTACCCGATGAAGTAAGCGTGCGGCAGGTAAAGGTAGAGTTATTTCCGCCGCCATGCTCTGCGTGAATAATGAGCATTAAATCAAGCAGCCTTGCCTCCTCCTCGGAGTAGATCCTATCTGAACGGAGCGTTGAAAGAATGCTCTGTGCCGTGCACTCCTCTGGATTGAGTGGGTGCATATAAAGGCTTTCCCTGTCGAAAACACGTCTTTTTATCTGATATGCATCGACCATAGCCGAAGGCAGCTTTGCAATTATTGATATCGCACGGTTAAGCTCTGCCGCAAGCGACTGATCTTCGGGATCGACATCATATGAATAAAGAGCCAGCACCGAACGCGCCATTTTATTCATTATATTCTTTGACGGAGCTTTAAATATCATATCCTCGGAAAATCCTGGCGGCAGCTCTCTGTATTCTGAAAGCAGCTGATTAAAGCCGTCAAGCTGGATCTGCGTAGGAAGCTCTCCGAACAGAAGCAGATATACAGTTTCCTCAAAGCCGAAGCGTTTTTTCTCCTGTATTCCTGCAACAATATCGTTAATGCTATAGCCTCTGTAGATAAGCTCGCCGTCCGCGGGAACCTTTTCTCCTTCGGAAACGACATAACCATGAACATTGCATATATTTGTTATTCCTGCAACAACACCTGTACCGTCACTGTTGCGCAAGCCTCTTTTTACCTGATATTTTTCATAAAGCTCAGGCGCGATATTGTTATGTTTAAGGAATTCACTGCATAAACTGTTTATAGCAGCGCTACCATATTCATTGTTTTTACCAATCATAGTGAACTGCCCTTTCATATGCTGGGCGCATATAAAGGAGCAACCCCCTTTCCTCAGACGCTTAATATGCCAAGACCCGCATCAAACCTTGAGCGGCATTCGGCATCAGAGGTTCAGTTATTCAGCGGACGCTCCGCTGATATTGCAAAGTATGGCGTACATATCCATTTCAACCCTCAAAACAAAAATATGTACTCTTTTATTTTACAATAGCTTTAACGACTTGTCAAGAAGTTTTTTTAATTTCGGGTCACGAAAAAATCAGGCTTATCTTGGTTTTTTTGCCATATATGTAAAATCCGCCGCAGAAAGGATATGATCAAATGAAGGAAACGTTCAAAATCGCACTTATTTTTGCCGCATTTATGCTTGTTATCCCTCTTATAGGCTTTATGGGAAATCCATCGGATGAATGTCCTGCCGAAGAAGAATTTGCTGAAACGGAAAACACCTTTGCCGAAGCCGAACCGCCTCTTTCAGAAAATACGGAGGCTAATTTTCCCGTTCTCGATATTACAAGCGGACAGGTTATGAATATGACAATGCGCGAATATCTGATCGGAGCTGTTATGGCAGAAATGCCTGCCGCATATGAGAAAGAAGCCCTCAAAGCACAAGCTGTCGTAGCATATACATATGCACTGCGAAGAATAAGCCTTGAAAGCCATAACCCCACCTCCGAGCTTATGGGGGCATACATATCCAACGACAGCACCGTTTATCAGGCTTTTTTCACCCCCGAACAGGGCAAAGCCTTTTACGGCAAAGCGTATGATGAACACCGCCAAAAGATCGAAAATGCTGTTGATTCAGTTTATCCCGAGGCATTATATTATGACGGCGAGCCGATTTCTGCCGCATTTCATTCAATATCCTGCGGTAAAACAGAAACCGCACTTGATGTATGGGGTACTGATATTCCTTATCTCACCTCGGTTGACAGCAGCTTTGACTGCGAAGCCCCGACATTTCGCAGCGAAGCCGTTTTTACCGCCAATGAAATGCGTTCAAGATTTGAAGCTACCGACCCCGACTGCCCCGATGATGAGCTTGTAACCGTTTCCGATTACACAGAGGGCGGTTATGTAAAATCCGCACTCGTCGGCGGTTATAGCTACAGCGGAAACGAGATAAGAACCGCTCTCGGTCTGCGTTCAGCGTCATTCAGCGTTGAATATAAGGATAAAAGCTATATTTTCACTGTCAAGGGCAACGGTCACGGCGTAGGTTTAAGCCAATACGGGGCAAACTGCCTTGCCAAAGAGGGAAAAAGCTACCGCGAGATACTCTCATATTATTACAGCGGAGCGGTTATTGAATAAAAAAACACGGCAGATGATCGCTTCTGCCGTGTTTTAACGTTTGATGTTTATGCTCTTGCGTCGAATATTGCACCGATGTCGCCCGAAAAAGCCTTAACGGAATCGTTCATCATTTCGATAGTTCCCATTGCAAGCTCCGAGCTTACGTCCATGCTCTTTTTAAGCACAGTCATTCCTGCCTGCTGCTGAAAATTAGCCTGACTCATTGCCATAGCGGTCGACGCGATAGAAGTGCTCATATCCATAAAAACAGCCTCCTTACTTCATATTCTTGATCTCGTCAAGAAGCTCCTCAAATTTAGCAATATCCTCAAAGCAAGTCGTTACGATCTCCTGCGTGTCTGAGATATTATCAACAATTGTCTTTGAATGTGTATCTATGTTATTCATAGCCTTCTGAATATTATCTGCTGAAGCCTTGCTTGTTTCAGCCAGACTTCTTACCTCCTGTGCGATAACACCGAAGCCCTTGCCAGCCTCCTTAGCCCTTGAAGCCTCAATAGAGGCGTTAAAGCCAAGTATTTTCGTGTTAAGAGCAATATCCTGGATCTGCTTAAGAGTATCCGTGGTTCTTGATATCTCAGCAGAGGTATTCTGCGCAATATTATTCAATTCTGAATAAGCGTCCTTAAGCATATTAAGCGACTTTTCAGTCCTGCGTACAAGAGAACCTGCTTCATCGACTTTTTTATAAAGCGCCTGGTTAAGGCTTGTAAGACCTGTATTGTTCTGCTTTGAAATATAAGCGTCATAAGCCGACTGCGAGAGCAGACCTGCAATAACGAACAGGAAATCAGCCGCAGCTTCAACCTGCTTTCTTTCAACGATTCTGACCTTGCGCAAAGCAGCTATGTATTTATCCTCGTCAACACCGATATTCCTTGCAATTGCACGGAATTTATCCTCATCAGGCTCTTCCGTAAGGACCTGACCGCCAATAAACGAACCTATCATTTCATCTCCGAGCATGATAGGAGCCGCGAAATCAACAAGACCTGCATGACAGGAATATGCAACGGATTTTTTTGAATACAGAGCGTCCTCGCCACCCTTTTTATCACACTGGGCACACTTGCGGCAGCCTTCCTTGCTTTGTCTTGTAAGATCCATACAAAATTCGGTGAAGTTACTTCCTCTTGTAACGGCATTGCCATCAGCGTCCGTAGTGAGGGCAGCCATACCCGTAAAATTAGCAAAACCATCCTGAATTGACTGAAGCGTTGAAACGCTTATAAGATCAGTAAGAGCGATCGACATATTATTCCCTCCAAATACGGAATGATACAGATTAATGCAAAAACATATTTTTACAATTATCATTATAAATATAATACACCTTTTTCAATTTTTTGTCAAGCAATAATTGCACGTCTGACGCAATTATGTTTATTTTGCACAAAATGTTCATATAAAAAAATACATAGGATAAAATGTAAAAAAACATCAAATCTGTTGAAAAGCAGCTGTAATTAAGCTATAATATATTATGTCGATCTAAAGGAGGCACTTATGTATTATTGCTGCGGGATTACAGATGTGGGAGCTGTGCGCGACCACAATGAAGACGCATTTCTTATAAACAATGTCGTTGTCAATTCGGGTATGCTTGAAGGTAAGCTGAACACTCCGTTCATTGCCGCCGTTGCCGATGGAGTAGGCGGTGAAGCAGGCGGCGAGATCGCCTCAAATATGGCTCTTACACATTTAAGCTCCATAAGGCTCTCCGAAAACACCGATTATGAAAAAAAACTGCTTGATATCCATTACGCTCTGCACAAGGACGCCAAAGAGCATGACCGGATCAATATGCAGACTACACTTTGTGCTATAGCCGTTGAAAAAAGCGGAAATGCTTATATTATAAACGTCGGAGATTCCAAGCTCCTGCGTTATCGTGGCGGATGCATACGTCAGCTTTCAAGGGATCAGTCGCTCGTGCAGATACTCTACGAAAAAGGCGAAATAACAGCCGATGAAAAGCGTACTCATAAGCATCGCAACGTTATATTTCCCGTTCTCGGCAATTTCACCGAAGAACCGACTATCGAGGTAACACCCATAGAGGGCGGGATTGTCGCAGGGGATCTTATACTCATATGCAGCGATGGTCTTTTTGATTATATAACAAAGGGCGATATCGAAGAAACTCTTGCCCTTCCGCAAAAGCTCCCGAAACGTCTTAAGGCTCTGATCGAGCTTGCAAAAAGCGGTGGAAGCACCGACAACATAACCGTTATCGGCATTTCCTCCATGTAATACTTAACACCAATAAAATACAGAAAAAATCCGTGCCGAAATCCATATAAACCTGTTTTCAACAGCTGCGGGATCACCAGCTTGATTTTTCCGAATTTTAAACAGTGCGTAGAAGCTTTGCTTCGGGGCAATTTTTCGGTTGTTGAGCAGACATTAAATAGTGTTCAGTATAACATTACTTTATCCGTCTTTTTATCGCCTGATACAGAAAAGCGATTATAATCGCAGGCAGATACCAGCCAATTATGAATATAGCCGCCGTAGCTATGCCGATGATCATATCGACAAAGCGAAAGCGGTCTTTTTCCTTCAATTTTTTAGGCAGCTCCGCAAAAATATCCCAGCTTATGATAATATAAGCCGCAATAAACGCAAAAAGAGCGGTCGTACCCGACAAAGCCGCTCCGAAAGCTCCCATAATAATGGTCAGAGCCGCCCTTACAAAGAAATTCGCCCCCGACTGCAGCTGTTTTTCTTCACATTCCTCATCGGAGGCTATAACCGTCCTGTCAAGTGAAGCGATAAACCCGATAACAGCCGTTTTCACCACATTTTCGTTAGCTCCCTCAACTAAATCTATCGTGAGCTTTTCGCCGTCAAATTCAACGTTTTTTGTGCTTTTCATTTCCCTTGCAAACGCACAGGCTCTTTCACCTATGTCCGTACTTTGCAGATTTTCAAAATAAATAACCATTTTTCCTCCAAAAAAAGCCCTGCATTTTCACAGGGCTTTTGTGTTTATACTAAACACCATTTAAAATTCGGAAAAAACCATGCCGACAATCTTGAATAAATGGATTTCAACACAGATTTTTTCCTGTACTTTATTGGTGTTTGGTATTATTCATCGTCATTATCATTATTGGTCTGCGGAGCAGTGTAAACAGGGGTCGAGGTCTTGCCTGTTTCCTTTCCGATCTGTTCAAGGAGCGAGGTTATATCTATCATCATAGTTCCATCACCATCTGCAACAGTCGGAAGCCTGCCGTCCCACTTATCTATGTAGCTCATAAGCAGTATTTCAGGTGTTATCTGCTCGGATTTGAGCCTGTAAGCCTCTGCCTCTGCCTGCGCCTCGGCAACAGTCTGCTCAGCCTCGACCTTTATCCTCTGAAGATCCTGCTCAGCCTTGAGGGCATTCTGCTGCGCAGTCTGCTTTGCCTCGATAGCCGCATTGTATTCCTCGGTAAATTCAAAGGTTATAATGTTGAATATCTGAATTTCAATTCCGTATGAGCTGATCTTTTCCTTAAGCTGTTCGCTCATAAGGTCACTAACATTCTGACGGTTTGTAATAAGCTCCTCAGCAGTAAACTGAGCAGTAACAGCCTTAACGCATTCCTGAACGGCAGGAATGATAATAACCGATTCATAATCCATACCAATGTTTTTATAAACAGACGCAGAATATGAATTAACCACCTTATAGTTTACAGCAATAGTCGAACGCACCGTCTGAAGATCCTTTGAAGCTGAGGAACAATCGACCTCTGCTTTAAGAACACGGTTATCTATAAGAACTATTTTCTGAACGAAAGGTATCTTAAAATGAAGTCCCTCCGAAAGAACACTGTCGGATACCTTCCCAAAGGTGGTAACAACTCCCGAATGGCCTGCCGTTACAGCGGTAAATGAGTTCAGAACAACTATAAGCAGAGCAATAAAAATGATCACAGTGCCGATAATTTTACCCACTGATTTGCCTGTTTTCGCATTTACAATATTTTCATTAGACATAATAATTACTCCTCACTGTCATCGGGAAGATCGCTTTCATCGATCTTCTTGCTGTCAACTCCAAGGCTGTAATTCTCAATATCCTCGGGGTCATCAATATAATAGCTGTAATCATTGACCTTGGATTTTCTGCTAACTTTACAGCTCTTGACCAGTGAAACCACCGCCACCGCAAGAGCCGCCGATGAAAGCACAATGCTGATAACTCCGAGCGTAATAGTCAGGGCTTTTACCTTTTTTACATTATACTCGGCAAGCTTTTCCTTTGCGCCGCTGATAGCAGCCTTGGTGCTGTCCCATTTTTCTTCAAGCATATCCTTAGCGCCGTCAATAAATCTTTTTGCTTCAATTACTTTTCTTATGATCATAATACTGTCCTCCCATTATTTATCTTCAAGTGACTTCAAAGCCTTTGCTTCGTCACGCTCGACCTTTATTCTACCGTCCCTTATAACAGTGACCTCCGATTTGTTGAATATCACAGCGGGATCGTCCGATTTTTCTGGCTTTACCTTAAGCTTGCCCGTGATAAGATTGACCTCCTCAACATAGCCCTTGAACTTTTCCGTGCTGACATAAGCTCCGACCTTCGGCGTATTTTTCAGAAGATCCTCGTATGCCTCCTGCTCATGCTTCAGGCAGCACATGAGCCTTCCGCAAGTACCTGATATCTTTGTCGGATTAAGAGAAAGTCCCTGCTCCTTTGCCATTTTTATTGACACAGGCTGAAAATCACCCAGAAAAGCCTTGCAGCAAAATTCCCTGCCGCATATACCAAGTCCCCCAAGAAGCTTCGCCTCATCTCTCACGCCGATCTGACGAAGCTCAATCCTTGTGCGGAACACAGACGCAAGATCCTTCACAAGCTCGCGGAAGTCAACCCTTGTTTCCGCCGTAAAATAAAAAAGTATCTTATTATTGTCAAAGGTACATTCAACATCCACAAGCTTCATATCAAGCTTATGAGCGGCGATTTTTTCCTGACATATCTTAAAAGCGTTCTTTTCCTTTTGTATGTTCTGTTCAACGATTTTAAGATCGGCATCTGTCGTTTTTCTTATGATATCCTTAAGAGGCTTGACTATCCTGCCGTCATCGACCTGCTTGTTTGCTATCACGACCTCACCGCATTCAACGCCCCTCGCTGTTTCGACTATGACCCTCTCCCCGACATTGAGCTTATGCTTTCCGGGAGAAAAATAATAGACCTTTCCTGCGCTTTTAAAACGCACTCCGATAATTTCTGCCATTTTTTATCCTTTCAGATCAACTCTCCGCATAACGCAGACAGCGCCAGCGGAACATAAATATTTGAATTGCAATAGTCAATATTCTTCCCGATAATTTCGTGAATATAAAGAACCTTTTTAAAGGACATTCTTTCCGCAAGCCTCAAGGCTCCGTCCCTGTAACAGCCGATAAATTCAGTGTTTTCCCCGTAAAGTCTTACATTGCATACATCTCTTATGACCTTATCGAGCATTGTAAGTATATCCTTTACCCTATCTCTGCTCTCACCTATTTTATTAAGCGCAACGCAGATACCGTATTCATCTGAATTTGCCATACAGGTGACGATATTCCGGCAAAGCTCCGCATTTTCAAGACCGCTTTCCTCAAGACCGTCGATACATTTCCCGATATTTCCGTGAAAGACCGAAACAGCCTCGTCTGCCTGCTCCGACGTATATTTTCCTGTTTCCGTCAAAGCCGCTTTGCATTCATCGTCAGTACATTCGGTAACCCCGAGAGTAATAACTCTTGAAAGTACAGTCGGCAAAAAGCAGCCCTTATTTTCAGCCGTAAAGATAAAATACGCATATTCGGGCGGCTCTTCAATGAGCTTTAACAGAATATTCTGCGTCCTTTCCTGCAAATTATCTCTGCAATCGGGAAGCATATATATCTTTGCGTCGCAGTCATTCGGCATTGTATATGCGTCATCGTACATTTCGCGGATGGTTTCAGCCTTATAAACAAGAGTTTTTCCACTTCTTTCGGGAGTTATCACATCGGGGTGAATATCCCCGTCTATCCTTCTGCACTGGCGGCATTTCCCGCAGGGCAAGCCGTCCTGAATATCCTCGCACATTATCGCCTTTGCAATATATTTTGCGCAGGTTTTCTTGCCAACGCCCTTTTCGCCTGTCAGCAGAAGGCCATGTGCCATTCTTCCGTTTCTGACCATCGCCGTTATAGGCTCAGTCACGCTTTTTTTACCGTAAAGCGTCATACCTTTTCAAAACGTTCAATGTCGGTAACGAATATGGTAGCGCCGCCGACAGGAACTTCAAGCGGAAAAGAGGTTGACTGCATATCAACACCGCCCATTGTCGAAGCAGGAACATACTGCTTTCTTCTTCTGGAGCATTTTTTGATTATCTCAATTACCTCATCGACCTGGCTATCCTCCGAGCATACGAGAAAGGTCGTATTTCCTGCCATAAGGAAGCCGCCTGTTGAAGCAAGCTTTGTAGCAGAAAAGCCTGCCTTTGTAAGATTTGAGGAAACAGCATGGCTGTCATCATTATTTACTATTGCATATATAAGCTTCATATCATTATCCCTTTCGTATTTTCCGCTGTATTGTTTTTAAAAACAAAAACCCAAGATTATTTTACCACATTTACTTCCGAAATGCTATACATTTTTAAAATTTTTATTATATTTTCATCAAAAACCTCTCCGCAGGCGGCGGCAGGCACACAGGGAGGACATATAGTTTCCGTTTTTGCGCATATTCTGCCGAGTGCGTCCTCCGTTTTCACTGTTTCATACTCCGAAAAGAATGCTTCACGCATTTCCATTGCCTTTTGAGGTGTTTTAAGCTCTAATTCAGGTGGCATAAGACGTATTCTCGGCATTTTCATATTAAGCAGTG
This sequence comes from uncultured Ruminococcus sp., assembly GCA_964619105.1. Lineage (GTDB taxonomy): Bacteria > Bacillota > Clostridia > Oscillospirales > Ruminococcaceae > UMGS363. The sequence goes on along the minus strand of CAZUDC010000005.1, from coordinate 7,489 downwards.
CTTTTTTTACACGCTCAAAGTCATTTTCGCTGTTCTGCGGCGAAAACATCATAATAATATGGGTTTCGTCAGCATATTCAGGCTCAATATCAGCTTCTCTTAATCGTTCGGCAAGCTCCCGACCCGTCATTCCGCATCGTAGCGCATATATCGACATTTTCAGCGGCTCGCTCTGTTCAATGGCATAAAGACCGTCAAGCTCCATTTTAAGCCTGTTCACTCTCTCCACAGTCCTTGCAAGCTCATCTCTGAAATCGTCCGCAAGATATTTATTGCACATATCGAGCGACTGTAAAATCAGATATGACGGACTTGAGCTGCCAAAAAGCGACATTGCCGATTTTATTTTCCCGACATATTTTTCCGAAGCGGTGTGAAGATATGCCCCTCCCGTAAGCACAGGCAATGTCTTATGTGCAGAATCACAGCACATATCCGCACCAAGAGCTATCGGGTGGATATTATTTTTAAGAAAAGCAAGATATGCTCCATGAGCGTTGTCAACTATCAGCGGCCTGCCAAAGGAATGAACCGTGTCCGCTATTTTTTTTATATCGGCGATCGCTCCAAGGTAGTCGGGTGAGGTAATATAAACGCAGGCTGCGTCAGGATTTTCACAGAGAAGCTTTTCAACACTCTCCGCAGTTATCCTTCCGCTGACCGCTGAACCGTCCATAAATTCGGGATATATCCACACAGGCGACAATCCAAGCAGTATGCAGCTGTTATGCAGTGCTTTATGGGAATTTCTCGCCGCAATTATCTTATCGCCCCGCTTTGCACAAGCCACAAGCATAGCCTGAATGCAAAGCGTTGAACCTCCTGCTGAATAGAATGTGCGGCAGGCCTGAAAAAGCTCTGCGGCATTTTTTTCACTTTCATTTATAATTCCGTCCGCTTCAAAAAGAACGTCCGCACCCTTTATTTCGGTGATATCATACGGAAAAACCGCAGAACCGTATTTTCCTGTTGCATTCCCCTTATGACCGGGCATATGAAGCCTTACAGCGTTTTTTTCAGCATACCTTTTAACAAAATCGCAAATAGGTGTTGTCATTTTCTTCCTTTCACGGCACGCACCTTAGCTTTAGGTGAAAGTCCGTCAAAAATCTTCTTTTTTAGCTTCTGCGCCTCCGCTTCAAGGTCGGTCTTTCCCTTATATTCCGAAAAAGCGGCGGAAAGCTCGTTCGCACGTTCAAACATATCGAGCTTCAAGGTCGTCTTGACTATGCAAAGATCAATGAACCTGCAATCACTGTCAAGGAGCTTGGCAAGAACTGTAATTGCATTTTCGTAACGTCCGTTTATACATTCATGTATCGCAAGACTTCGTTTCATCGTATCTGAGCTGTCGGAAAGGACGATCTCGTTCTTTTCCTTATAAATATTATCAGCGTCCTTGAATTTATCCCTTATAAAATATGAAAAAATAACATTATGGAGCAAATTCGGATAAAGCATTTTATCAAGCCTGTTAAAAACCCCGTCCTCATTGCATTTTTTGTATATGGTGCAGGCTTCTTCAAGCCTGCCTATGATTATAAGTGCATTTACAAGATAACTCTGCCCTTTGGCGATATCCTTAGGCTTTTTCAAGGGTTCGATATCCTTTTCAAGCGCTGAAATATACTCCTCGGAGAAGCCGTATTCCGCAAGAACATTCGCCGATTCCGCAAACGGAGATCTTTTTTTGAATAAACTCATAGTCAGGTTCTCCGTATTAGTATTTTCCGATCGTCTGAACGACCTCGACAGCCTTGATAAGCTGTGTATCGAGCGTGAGTCTTTCCTCCGCTGTAAGTAATGCAAGCTCAACATCGGAGGGAAGCGCAACTTCAAAATCAGGCTTAACTCCCGAACCGTCAAATGATCCGCTGTTCTTTGTTTCAAGCTCTGCAACCGTCACCTTTATTGCCGCACCGCCGGCAAGCTTCTGCGTATACTGCAGCGCACCCTTTCCTGCGGTCAATGTTCCGACAAGCTGTGCATTTGATTCATCATGGAGTGCAAGCGCAAAAAGCTCACCGCAGCAGGAGGTACCCGAATTCACTATAACAGCCATAGGCATAGAAATCTTTTCCGCTTCCGTTGTATGAACTATACACTCCTCACGGTCTGAATATTTCGCAGTCACAACATCGCTATCACCAATAATACTGTCGATAGCGTCGGCGAATGCGGTTATCATATCTCCGTCATTCCCTCTTACGTCAAAAACGAGTGACTCCGCTCCGTCCTCAATGACCTGGGTAAGAGCGTTTCTAAGCTGTGATGCTGTTTTTTCGTTAAATGTGGCAACATTTATATATCCGACATTTTCGATAAGATAGGAGCTTACCGAGGTTATCTCCGTTTTAGTTGAAATAAGCTCTACCGAAAAGAAATCGGAAAGTCCGCTGTCATTTACTCTTTTCAGATGTAACTTGACCTTAGTCCCCTCCGCACAGGAAAGAAGTCCCGAAGCCTCCTCATAGCCGTTTTCATACGCAATTACATCGGTATTATTCACAGCTGTGACAATATCTCCTGCCTTTATTCCGCCGCTTGAAGCAGGCGAACCATCCTTTACGGAAACGACCTTTATATAGCCGCTTTCCTCTCTTTCCCAGTTAAAGCCAAGTCCGACCGTAACGCCTGCGTCCTTCTGCAAAGCGTCAGCATATTCCTCGGCAGTGAAATATTTTGCATAAGGATCTCCAAGTCCCTGAACATAGCCCTTCATAATGCTGTCTGCAAGTAACTGCTCGTCAATATCTCCAAGATAATTTGCACGAACATATTTATCCATTTCAGAAAGCTTGGTGTAGCTCTCCTCCTTTTCGGAAACATTTTTTACAGTCGCATTAAAGACCTTCATCGAGTAATTATATGTAATGATAAATGTGGCGGCGGCAACAAGAGCCATAATGCCTATCGCCGCACCGAGAGATATTTTTTTGTTCATTTTCGTTTTCCTTAATGATTAACATCAACATAATTAAGAGGATTGGTTCTCTGACCGTTAACACGCACCTCAAAATGGCAGTGATTGCCATAGGCATAACCGGTTGAACCGATATATCCGATAACATCGCCCTGCTTGACGATATCACCGACCTTGACCGCAAGGCTTGAACAATGTCCATAAAGCGTAGCTATGGAATTTCCATGATCTATAACAACGTGATATCCGAATCCGTTGCCCGTGTCACCTGCGGTAATCACCTCTCCGCCTGCCGAAGCAACGATAGACTCGCCATAGCAATTAGGTTTATTGATATCAATACCGCCATGGAAAGCAGTTCTGCCTTCCTCAACGATATATCTGTCGCCATAAACATCAGTCATATTTCTGACTGTCGGAACGGGCCATATAAAGCCTGTATCCGTATAAGAGGTGAACGAGCTTACGTCCTGCTCAACATATTCCTCGCCATTAGCCTCTGCCTGCTTTTTCTTTTCTTCCTCTTCCCTGCGGCGACGTTCCTCTTCCTCCTTACGGCGCCTTTCAGCCTCTTCCTGCTTCCTGCGTATCTCCGCCTGAAGCTCCTCCTCAACCCTTTGCTGATCTGCAACTATATCATCAAAGCGATTGGTATAATCCTCGACCATAGCATCCTGCATAGCCTTTGTTTCGGCGTGATTCCTGTATGTTTCGGCAAGCTCCGCATAATACTGTTCCTCGTCAGCCTTAAGCTTTTCCTGCTTTTCCATAGCCGCTTGATAGTCTTCCTTGTCCTTGTCAAGTACGGTTATCTTGGATTTCAAGCCATCTATCATATCATTATCATGCTTTGAAATTCTCTCAGCAAATTCAAGTCTTGCAAGTATGCCGTAAAAATCAGTCGCACCGACAAGCAGCGAGGCGTAGCTGTCGTTGCCTGATACATAAATACTGCGAAGCCTTTGTCTGAATTTTTCAATTCCGTCATCGACCTCGGACTGATGATATTCAATATCGGAGGATATTTCATCTATTTTCAACTGATACAATTCTATCTGCTCGTTGATATTTTCTATCTGTTCCTCCTGAAGCCGCATTTTCTCGTCATATTCGGCAAGATACTCCTCGGTTTCGTTTTGCTCGTCCTTGAATTTGGCAAGACTCTTTTCAACCTCGGCACGTTCCTCTGCAAGCTCCGCCTGACGTGCTTCAAGCTCCGACTGCGTATCTGCGAAAAGATCCATTGAAGCGTCGGACGCAATGCCCAGGGTCATTCCCAAAGCAACAACAAGGGAAAGCGCCTTTTTTACAGCCGTATTCTTTTTCATAGAAATCACCCTTCGATAATCAGACCTTGACATACTTCTTTGTGCTCATAACAGTTCCAACAGCGCTTATAACCGCACCCACCGCAATATAACCCACAACTATCTTCACAGCTACACTGCTTGTCGGAGCAAATCCGCTTGAACCGACAGCCGACCAGAGCGTCTGCTGGCTCATAAACATTTCCATTATCTTTGAATAGCCTGCAAGCGTGATAACAGACGAAGCCGCACCTGCAAGTATGCCTATTACCATACCCTCAACGAAGAACGGAGTTTTTACGAATACATTTGTTGCTCCGACATACTTCATTATCTCAATTTCGCGTTTTCTCATTTCAACGCTTGCTCTTGACGCATTGGAGATCATAACAAGGCTTACTATAACAAGAGCCGCAAGCACCGCCACAGATATGATCGACATAAGCTTTTTAAGCTCAGTAAGCACATTAACAAAATCCCCCGGAGCTTTTACGCTGTATATTCCGTCAAGGCGGTTTATCTCCATAAGTGTGCCGCTCATTTTCTCAATATTTTCCACCTTCACCCGGTAGGAATCGGGAAGCGGACTATCCTCGCCGATATACTGAAACAGCTCCTCGGAATCGGGCATTTCGGACTTCATTTGCTCGAAAGCCTCGTCCTTGGAATAAAAGACAACATTGTTTATATTATCAATGGAGCGTAATTTATTTCCCATTTCATCAATCTCGTCCTGTCCTATATCGTCAAGGAAGATTATGACCTCGTTTTTATTCTCAATTCCGCCGATCATGGAATTGATATTCACGATAAACAGCGTAACAAATCCGACAAGCAAAAGCGACACCATAAGTATGCAAAAGCTTGCAACGGACATAATGCTGTTTGTCCATATATTTCTTATTCCCTGCTTGAACAGATAATTAACACCGCTAAGCTTCATTAAAGAATCCCCCCATTATCATCTCTGTTCAAGCTCGTAGCTTGATCTTATAACATCATCAAAAACAACTCTGCCATCCTGCATGGAAATTATCCTGCCGCCGAACTCCTGAACGATCTCATGCTCATGCGTTACCATAATAACAGTTGTTCCGCATTCATTTATAGCCTGTAAAAGCTCGACGATATCATGCTTAAGCGCAGGGTCAAGGTTTCCCGTAGGCTCGTCCGCAATTATAAGCTGCGGATCGTTCACCAACGCTCTTGCGATAGCAGCTCTCTGCTTTTCACCGCCTGAAAGCTCGCTCGGCTTGCAATAAGCCTTGTCCTTCAATCCCACCAGATCGATAACATACGGAACACGATTTCTGATATATTTATTTGAAGCGTCGATACAGCGAAGCACAAACGCAACATTGTCATAAACATTCATACTTTCGATAAGCTTAAAATCCTGAAAAACACAGCCGATGCTTCTTCTGAGGCGATAAGCATTACGTTTTTTCATTTTTGTAAGATTAAAGCCGTTGACCTGTATTCTTCCCTTAGTCGGCTCGATTTCTTTAAGCAAAAGACGTATGAACGTACTTTTTCCCGCTCCCGATTTTCCGACAACGAAAACGAATTCTCCATCGTTTATTTTTATGCTCATATCATTCAGAGCGTCAACACCGTTTGAATATGTAACGGAAACATTTTTAAGTTCAACCAATTTTTTCAGCACCACCAATCAACAACATCACCCCGAAGCACCGCCCCGAAGCCATTAAGAACAGAAAAGGGCAGAAAAATCCTCTGCCCCGTTTATTTGTTTAATTAAATTCAATCAGAATTTCACAGGATTAGCCGAAAGATACTTCTTGACCATAAGTGCGATCTTGAACACGATAGCATGATCAAATTCTCTCAAATCAAGACCTGTGAGCTTCTTGATCTTTTCAAGTCTGTAAACAAGAGTATTTCTATGAACGAAAAGCTTCCTCGAGGTTTCGGAAACGTTGAGATTATTCTCAAAGAAACGCTGGATAGTGAACAGAGTTTCATGGTCGAGCGACTCGATAGAGCCTTTCTTGAATACCTCCTGAAGGAAGGTTTCGCAAAGCGTAGTCGGAAGATGATAAATAAGCCTTGCAATACCAAGGTTATCATAGGAAACGATGGACTTATCCGTATCAAAAACCTTTCCGACCTCAAGAGCGATCTGCGCCTCCTTAAAGGAACGTGCAAGATCCTTTATTCCGACAACGACAGTACCAATTCCGACATTAACTCTTGTATAGAACTCACTTGAAAGAGTATCGGAAATGGAACGTGCAAGCTTTTCAAGATCCTTGGATTCGATAGTATTCTTGACTTCCTTAACGAGAATGATATCCGATTCGGTGATATTAAGCACAAAATCCTTTGTCTTATCGGGGAATAGATTCTGAATTATATCGAAAGCGGAAACATCATTAGACGAAATGATCCTTATAAGCAGAACAACACGGCTTACATCGCTGTTAAAATGCAATTCTCTTGCTTTTACAACAATATCTCCCGGGAGAATATTATCCAGCACAACATTCTTTATAAAATTACTGCGGTCATATTTTTCATCATAGTACTGCTTAATGGAAGCGAGCGTGATAGCCATAATATTTGCATATTTAGCGGCATTATCATCAGTTCCCTCAACAAAGACAGCATAATCGGGCTTCATATGCGAACCGAACGGCTTATATGTATAGCCATCTCTCACAAAAATGTCGTGAGAATCACTCAAATCAAGGGATACAAATTCATTTGTTGTACCGATTTTGGAAAGATCGCTGCACGCAACGATAGCTGCTGTTGAATCAACAACACCGATAGTGCAGTCCATTGTATCCTTCATCTGATGTATAAGTCCCTGAAACAATCTGTTTGACATAGCCTTGTCATCCTTTCATTCCGAATAAATCACGGATAAAAACATAGAAGCCTTACAGCTTTAATAAAAGTCACCAAAAACAATGACATTTGCTCCATTAAATTCTATAACAACATATATTCTATCATATTTTGTGCAAATTTGTGTGAACATTTTATTAATTCCTATACTTTTAATAAAAAATTTAGTTTTTTCCTATTAATCAAAACCTTTCAAAAAAAGCAGTAAAAAACAAAACCGCCGTGACGATAACCACGGCGGAAAAATCCATTTAAAAAAATTTATCTTGTTTCCTCAGCAAAACCGCTCTCAACGAGCTCAACAAGACCATCAACAGCAGCTTCTTCGTCAGCACCGTCAGCAATAACTCTGATCTGTGTGCCGCCGAGGAGACCGAGGGAAAGA
>CAZUDC010000004.1:0-32172 GCA_964619105.1 uncultured Ruminococcus sp. | reverse complement strand
ATATAATATATTAAATAATTGTTTTTAAAATATTGTTTAATGTCTGCTCAACAGCTGAAAAAGTGCGTAGGAGCCTTGTTTCGTAGCAATTTTTCGGCTGTTGATTACGCACTGTTTATATAAAATTCAAATCTCAGACAGGAGCTGATGTATTTATGAAAAGCATAGAAACGGGCAAGCTTGTAAGAACAATAGCCGTGTTCTGTGTAATTGTAATTATTATTCAGAGCTTGATTTACGGCTTTTCAGCCAATTCCCCAAGGCTTTCCGAGAAGCTGAACAGCGATGCAGAAAAAAATATGGCTTATGCCGCTTCCAGTCAGAGCGAATGGCTTAATGAAAAAATGAACTATTATGCCGACCTTTCAGATGAGGTCAGAAATGCGAATATCATTATTGAAGAGGTACTCCAAAGGCGCGGGATAAGCATAAATGAGTTTTTATCAGATACAGGCGCTCAAAGTATGTTTATCGAAAAATTCGCAGGCGAGATGATCGGTTTTATGGAGGATTCCTCCCCGAGCGGCGTTTTTTCCCTGCTTTGCAATGACGAAGAGCTTATGACCGATTCGGTCTTTCAGGGCTTTTACATAAAGGATTCAGAATCGCGTGCCGAGGATGACGGCGAAACAGTTATGACAAGAGGAAGCAGATCTGTTTCGATACATTATAATACTCCGCTTGACATAAACTGGGAGAGTGATTTTAAATTTAAAAAAAAGGACGCTTCTCAATATAGATTTTTCTTCGACCCCGTTACAGCCGCAAGGAAAAATCCCAACAGAAAAGCCGAGGATTACGGCTATTGGGCGGACGGCTATATGTTTGACGACGGCTCAAACGAACGCAGAGTTTCCTATTCGATTCCACTTATTTACAATAAGATCGTTTACGGCGTTGCGGGAATTACCTTATCCTGCGAACGGATTGGCAAAATGATCGAGGATAAGGATTTTGACGGCGGTATTGTCGTTATCAGCTCAAAAAATTCCGCTCCCACATCAGGTATGAGCGGCTCTGTTCAAGCTTATACAAACGTTGATTTCCTCAGAGGAATCTCCTATGGCAATCAAATTACATTAACAAAAAGTAATAATTCAGATATTATATACAAAACGGATAGTCTGCGTATCAACCTTAATACAAATAAGGGCGAGGTTTGCTGTGCGGTGAGCGATGTCGGTCTTTACGGCGAAAATTCGTATTTTAAGGCGAATAAATGGTATACAGTTTCTGTAAAGGACAGCAATTTGGTATACAGTGCGTATAATTATGCTCAAAATCACCTTAAAGTAGTGATGGCGATACTGTTTGTAATAGGTATCGCGGCTGTGCTGATCGTGAGCTTCCTGTTTATCGACCAGTTCGTGCGCTTCAATGAGGCTGTCAGCCGTATTCTTGAAAATGGCAAGGCTGATTATGATTCGGGAAATGAAATGCTGATGTCGCTGTATAAAAAAATTGCCGGTATTGCAGACGAAAGGCGGGAGACCTTCCTTGCTTATGAGGGCGAGCATGAGCTTTGCACGGTCGTTCTGAAAGCCGCCGACAGCAGCATTCTCGAATATGAAAATGATGAAGATATTTTCATGATCTATCATTATGACGAAAATCAGAAGAACTGCTTCTCACGCAGAAGCATGTACAGAAATTTCCGCAAAATGGTAATGGAGGGGCAGGTCTGCCCTGAGGAGGATATAAACAGGATAATAGCGTTCCTTGATGGACGTATGACCGAGCCGTTCAGAGCAAGATTTTATTCAAAGGACGGAGAGATCAGATGGAATTATGTTTATGCAAAGGCTCTTGAGGTGGATAAAGAGGTAGTAAGAGTCGTTGCCTGCTCGAAAAATATTACGGAAACCGTCCTTGAGGAGCAGCGGCAGGAGGAGCTCAGAAGCCGTGATACCGTTACAGGCTTTTATGACGGAGAGTACGGATATATGCTTGCCAAAAAGGACGCTCTTGAAAACAGCGACGAGTTTTCGGTATGCATTATTTCCCTAAAAAATGTAAATGAATTTATCAGAAGCGAGGGTTCATACTATTTCAACGGAGTTATGGAGGAGATCGCAGGCATACTGCGGCTTTTCAAAGCGCCAGCGGATATTTTCTGGAGAATGTCAGTTTCGGATATCGCATTCTATATCCCGAGAAGAAGCGGAACGCAATATGACGAGAGCCTTAAAACTGCCCTTTCCTTTATCGACAGAGTTTATTTTTCCGAAAATGACGAGTCGATCTTCTGCGGCATAGGTATTTTCAGGGGCGGCAAGGGTGAGCGATTCTCCGAAGCTGTCGATAATGCCCGCCTTGCAAGCCTTGCGGCGGAAATGCCCTCTTACCCGAGAATGGTCTGGTACAGCGATATTCAGTACGACCTTTCCGTTCAGTCAAAGATGATATCAAATTCGGGCTTTGAATCCTCTGCCGAGGCGAAGGAACTGGAAAACGGCTATACAACAACGGAAAATATGGTTTCCTATACGATAAATATGCTCGAAAGATCGAAAAATCTTGCGAAGGCGATAGATATTATCTTCTGCAAGATCGGACGTGTGCTTGATCTTGAAAGGATCGCATTTTTCGATATGAACAGGGAACGCAGGTCAGTCCGTGTATTCCGTCAATGGAGCAGATACGGCAGAGAGGAGCTTTTTGACGGTGCATTTTCACTCGGAAACGGCTATGATGAGCTTGCCGGAATGCTGTCGGAGGTTTTCATTGCCGATAAGGATTTTTATGCGTCATCAAATGAGCTTTCGGAATTTATCGGTATGCTCCGTGAACAGGGCAAGCTGCTGATATGTCCTGTTTATTACAATGATGAGCCGTATGCCTTCTGCGTTTACTGTGCCGTTGAAAGAGAAGCTCCCGAGGGTGCGATAAAGTCCATGGCAGAGCTTTCAAGAGTTATTTCCGCTCAGGTCATCTCATCGAGAACAGCGTCGGAAAATGTCGCAAGAAGCGAGTTTTTCTCAAAGATGTCGCATGAGATAAGAACGCCTATGAACGCTGTTATGGGTATTACAAGGATACTTCTGGATACGGCTAAGCTTGACGATGAGGCAAGGGATTATATCGAAAAAATCGACAGCTCATCGCATTATCTCCTTGAGCTTATCAACAGCAATCTTGAGCTTTCAAAGATAGAAAGCGGAAAAATGACGTTAAATAACGAACCGTTCGATCTGCAAACGCTCATTGACGATACCGAAACCATTATCCGCGTCCAGACAGAGCAAAAGGGCTTGTACCTTGCGGTCGAGGGAAGTGTTGAGCATCGTTATGTTATCGGCGACAGCCTTAAGCTTCGTCAGGTGCTTATCAATATCCTCGGAAATGCCCTTAAATTCACTCACGAGGGCGGCATAACGCTTACTGTCAACGAAAGAGGTACAATTGGTGATAATGTCTGCCTGCATTTCTCTGTCAAGGATATGGGCATCGGCATTAGCAGTGAAAATATTGATAAGATTTTCGATTCGTTTGAGCAGCTTGGAGGAAAAATAACCGCAAAATACGGCGGAACGGGACTTGGACTTGCAATAAGCAACGCCTATGTTTCAATGATGGGCGGAAAGCTTTCCGTTTCAAGCAAGCTCGGCGAAGGCTCGGATTTCTATTTTGATCTTGAGCTGCCGATAGCGGATATATCAAGAATAGAGGAGCAGACGGGCGATGATTCACAGACTTCCATCGAGGGTATGAGAATACTTTTAGCTGAGGACGATGAAATGAACCGTATGATAGCGGTCAAGCTGCTTGAAAATGACGGTCTTATCGTTGAAACTGCCGAGGACGGAGCTGTTGCAGTCAAGAAATTCGAGCAGTCGCCCGTCGGCTATTATGACGCTGTGCTTATGGATATCCGTATGCCGAATATGGACGGACTTGAAGCGACTAAGAAGATGCGCTCTCTTAATAAAAAGGACGCAAAAACGATACCTGTTATAGCCCTGACTGCAAATGCCTTTGATGAGGACATAAAAAAATCCGCTCAATGCGGTATGAACGGTCATCTCTCAAAGCCTATAGATATCAGGCAGATACGCAGAGCCTTAAGGCTTAACGCAAGAAAAAAATGATCGCCTAAGCACCAATAGAGCAACAGAAAAGTCATATATGCGAATTTTTGTTTGATTTTTCCTTTGTTTTATTGGTGTTTGGTATTATGGTCAAAACGAAAAAAATATGAAAAAGCCCTTGAAAAAAAAAAGCAATGTGTTATAATAAATAAAGAACATATGTTACATTTTGATAAGGAGCTGTAGTGTATGCATTTGCAGGAAAAAAAGATCGCTGAAGAGTCTATTTTTGATGGAAAAATAATAAAGGTCCGCAGAGATAAGGCAGAGCTTGAAAATGGAGCCGTCGTTACCCGTGAGCTGGTTATCCATTCAGGCGGCGTATGCGTTGTGCCTGTCAACGAAAAGGGGGAGGTCTATCTTGTGAAGCAGTTCCGCTATCCCTTTGGAGAGGTTCTTACCGAGATCCCTGCCGGAAAGCTTGAGGTCGGCGAGGATCATCGAAGCGCAGGTCTGAGAGAGCTTAAGGAAGAGGTCGGAGCGGAATCCGGAAAATTTGAATATCTCGGAGTTATGTACCCGTCAGTTGCATATCTTACCGAGAAAATACATATGTATCTTGCAACGGAGCTTACCTTTGGTGAGCAGTCACTCGATGAGGATGAATTTCTGGATGTTGAAAAAATGCCCCTTTCACAGGCTGTCAGCATGGTTCTTGACGGCAGTATAAAGGATGGCAAAACCCAGACTGCCCTCCTGCTTGCGGCAAGAAGGCTCGGACTTTAAAAAAAGCAAAAAAGAAAACCGCCCCCATTATGAGGACGGCGTATCTTGACAGTTATTGCTTGAAAATACTGTAAATCAGGATTTTCAATATCACAAATATTTGATTTGTGATATATTCGCAGATCGATGTCTGCTTTTTCCGCCGCTGTGCGCGGAAACGTGCAGGAATTTTAGGAAAAAGCTGAAAATTCTTGCACTCAACAACCAAAAATCGCTCCGAAGCAAAGCCTCTGCACATTTTTCAGTTGTTGAGCAGACATTAATTAAAGAAGCTGGGGATCAGCGTCAATTTCAGCCTGCATAAGCTCAATGTGACGTGTGTAAGCGTCAAGAATCTGGCCCTCTAAAAAGCTTCTTGCCTCGGGAGCGATCGGATGCACGATATCTCTGAACATACCGTTTTCGTCACGTCTGCTTGGCATAGCGACAAAAAGTCTTTCCTCACCCTGTACAACCTTGATATCGTGGATAGCAAGCATATCATCCAGAGTGATGGAGATGATAGCGCGAAGCTTTCCCTCGGGGATGATTTTTCTGATTTTGATGTCTGTAATGTTCATATAGGATTCTCCTTTTTGATGTTTAAAGCAAGCGTCGGATTCCGTCGTCAAGCTTAAAATGTTTGCGGCAGCAATGCCGTCATTGAGTATATTTTGCGCATGATCGGGTATTTTATGCAGAAAACAAGTTCTTTCTGACTGTATATCCGAATGCTCAAAAGTTACACTAAGAATAATATAACATATTATTCTTTAATTGTAAATGATTTGAATGTGAATTTGAATTGACATTTTGTAAAAATTTATGTACTTTTTTTGGCGAAAATGACTAAACTGACGTAGATAGGTGCTTTGGAGGTATGAAAAAATGAAGCCTATGATAAAACATAGTTTGTCGAGCCAGAGCGGAAGCGCCGATATTTACGATGAAAATATGAAGAATAAATACATCGCTAAGGCTTCAGACGACAGGATAATCATACGAATTGAAAAGAAATTATTTAATTTGAGTGATACATATGTCGTAAACATAAATAATATGGCAGATGAGGTACCGTTATTATTGCTTGCTGCGGCGATTGACGCTTCAAACCTCTGCAAAAAATAACTTAGGCAGGATGTTCCTTGCCTCTAAATTGAATCTCATTCAATTCGGCGGAGGGGTTCATTTGTTTTTCAGTGAGAGCTCAAGCTCCAATTGAACATGGGACGGCTTCACCAAAGCTTGCCAAGTTAAATAACGGGGAAGCCACTTATAGAATCAAAGAAAGGCTTTACTATGCTTGAAAACAGATCTGTTCTTGATGAAAAAAAACATATACATTTTATAGGGATCGGCGGCTCGGGTATGTATCCTCTTGCTCAGATACTTCATTCAAAGGGATATTTTCTGAGCGGCTCGGATAATAACGAAACGGATACTCTTGCCGCTGTAAGAGCGATGGGCATTCCCGTTTTCCTCGGGCAACGTGCGGAAAATATCAAGGGTGCTGACCTTATTGTTCATACTGCCGCCATTATGTCCGATAATCCGGAGCTTATTGCGGCAAAGGAGAGCGGTGTTCCCGTTCTTGAAAGAAGCGACCTGCTTGCAATTATTACCAGGCAGTTCGGAAATACCGTTTGCGTCAGCGGAACGCACGGAAAAACAACGACAAGCTCAATGATAACGCAGATACTGAAAAAAAGAGGCGATGATATAACCGCTGTTATCGGCGGCAAGCTTCCTCTTATACACGGAAGCGGAATTGCGGGAAGATCCGATGTAATGGTGTGTGAAGCCTGCGAATTTATGGATCATTTCCTGAAGCTTTCCTCTGATGTGAGCGTTATTCTCAATGTGGACGCAGATCATCTCGATTATTTCGGCACACTTGAAAATGTTATCAGCTCCTTCCATAAATTTGCGGAGCAGACCTCAAAGGCAGTCATTTACAACGGAAGTGATGAAAACACCGTTAAGGTTGTCAGAAAGCTTGAAAATAAATGTGAGCTTATTTCCTTCGGCAAAGGCTCGGAATGTGATTATTATCCCGAAAATATCAGGCATATAAGCGGACTTGAAACAAGCTTCGACCTTATGTACAGGGGCGAAAGGCTCGAAGCGTTGACGCTTCATGTCCCAGGTGAGCATAATATCCTCAATGCACTTGCTGCCGCGGCTGCTTCAATATATGAGGGAGCTTCCGCAAAGGACGTAAAAACAGGACTTTCCGATTTTTACGGCTCACAGAGAAGATTTGAAAAATATGGTGAAGTCGGCGGAGTTACGGTCGTTGACGATTACGGTCATCACCCTGCCGAGATCGCTGTTACGCTCAAAGCCGCAAAGGAGCTTGGATATAAGCGTGTATGGGCGGTCCATCAGCCGTTTACCTTTTCAAGAACGGCTATGCTTACAGACGATTTTGCCGCTTCGCTTTCGATAGCGGATAAGGTAGTTCTTACCTCAATAATGGGTTCAAGGGAAAAGAACACCTATGGTATACACACAAAATCGCTTGCGGATAAGATAAGCGGTGCTGTTTACTTTGATGAAGAAGAACACGACAGGAATTTTGAGCTTTGCGCTGATTATGTTGCAGAAAATGCGGAAGGCGGCGATCTTGTGGTCACGCTTGGCTGCGGCGATGTAAATAAGCTTGCAAGACTTATCCTGAAAAGGCTTGAAGAAAAGGAGAAATAAAATGAAGGAAAATGAACAGAGAGTTTTTGAGTATATAAAAGACAGAGCGTCTGACGGAGTTATCCCGTCCATAAGAGAGATATGCAGGGATCTCGATATCCGTTCAACCTCCACTGCGGCAAGATATGTCAACAGCCTTGTGGACCAGGGTCTGCTCGAAAAGGCAGATGGCTGCAACAGATCGATAAAGCTTGCAGGTAAGGGAGCTGCAAAGGTCCCTCTTGTCGGAACGATCACAGCAGGTCAGCCGATAACCGCCGTGCAGGATATCACTGAGTATATTAATTTCCATGAAGAAAAAAATTACAGCGGTGAGCTTTTTGCCCTGAGGGTCAGAGGCGAAAGTATGATAAATGCCGCAATTTTAAGCGGAGATATTGTTGTTGTGGAACGTTGCTCAACAGCAAGAAACGGCGAGATAGTTGCCGCTCTTGTCGATGGCGAGGAGGCTACAGTCAAGACCTTTTACAAGGAGAACGGTCATTACCGCCTGCAGCCTGAAAATGACACAATGAATCCGATAATCGTCGATGAATGTGAAATACTCGGCAGGGTCGTTGCTGTTATGAGATATATCTGAGGTTGTTTTAACGCGTTGGATAGGGGCTTCTTATCCAACGTTTTTTACAATAAAAAATATAAAAAGTTATAGACAATGCGGAAGTTTTGAGTTATAATATATGAGTAGGGTGAAAATTCGGTGAAGCTTGATATTCTGAAACACCCAGGCTCAATAATAAAATAATATAGATATTTGAAAAGGGATTTAATATATGAGAGTTATAACAGGTTCGGCAAGAGGCAGGCGGCTTAACGCTCTTGAGGGGAACGACGTCCGCCCGACTACCGATAAGGTCAAGGAAGCTGTTTTTTCCATAGTTCAGTTCGATATAAGCGGTTCGGAAATTCTCGACCTTTTTTCAGGCTCGGGTCAGCTCGGCATAGAGGCTCTTTCCCGTGGGGCAAAGCGCTGTACCTTCGTTGACGAGGCTCGTGCTTCCGTAAGGGTCACAACGGAAAATGTGAAAGGCTGTGGATTTTCCGAGCGGTCGGATATACTTAACACAGACGCTATGGGCTATCTGCGTACCTGCCGAAAGGTTTTCGATATTGCGTTTCTCGATCCGCCGTATAATAAGGGAATACTTAAAAAGGCTCTGCCGCTGCTTGCGGAGAAAATGTCCGACAGGGGGATTATCGTCTGCGAGCATGAATGCGGTCTGCTCCTTGATGACGCTTATGGCAGGCTTCTGAAAAGAAAAACCTATAAATACGGCAAGATAGAGGTTACTGTCTTTGCCGTTCCGTTCGGCGATGATATTGACGAATGAGAATCTGTGGAGTGATGTTATGAGCAAAAACAGAATTGCCGTTTATCCGGGCAGCTTCGACCCTGTTACCTACGGTCATACGGATATAATAAGGAGAGCGGCACGCCTTTTTGATAAGGTGATAGTGCTTGTTTCGGTTAATGCCGTCAAAAGTCCGTCATTTTCAACAGTTGAGCGGGTTATGCTGATAAATAAGGTCGTGAGCGAGCTTGAGCTTGACAATGTTGTCGTTGATATCTGGGACGGCTTGCTTGTCGATTATATTAAACAGGTCGGTGCGATAGCAATAATTAAGGGTCTGCGTGCCGTTTCCGATTTTGAATATGAATTTCAGATGGCTCTCGCAAATAAAACGCTTTATGACGAGGCTGAAACTGTCTTTTTGACGACGAGCTCGGAAAATATGTATCTTTCGTCAAGCGTTGTCAAGCAGATAGCGTCCTTCGGAGGAGATATAAGCCATTTCGTTCCGAATTGCATTTTAAAGGATATCACGGACAGACTCGTGCCTGAAGAAATGAGAAAATAATTGAGCATACAGCTCTGGAAAGGAAAAGCAGATGATCATTGATGAAATACTTGATATGATGGACGATATGCTCGATGAGGCTGGAGCTGTTCCGTTCAGCAGCAAAAAGGGAGCTATCGAAATTGACAAAATGCGCAGCTGTATAAACGATATAAGGCTCAATCTCCCCGATGAGATACGAAACGCTAAAAATATCGTAAGCGACCGTAAGGAGATAGTCAACGTTGCCAATAAGGAAGCGGAGCAGATAGTCCGCAGGGCAGAGGAACGTGCTAAGCTCATCGTATCAAACGATGAGATAACCAAGGCGGCTAAACAGCAGGCTGTTGAGATCCTCAATCAGGCTCAGGCAAGGGCAAAGGAGGTAAAAAATGCCGCAAATAAATATATTGACGATGTTCTTACCCAGTCGGAGGCCGCTTTGCAGACTGCTCTAACAGATATACGAAAAACCAAGCAGGCGGTGAAAAATATTCCGTCAAACGGAAATGTCAAAAAGTAAAAAGGGTGAGCTGCTATGAAAAAAATTAACGAGGAAGATATTTTATCGGCAGTAAATTTTATCGGAAATATCGCAGAGGAGATTAACTCGCTCCCTAAGATAAAGCTTTCCGAGCTTGAGCCTTCGTCAACTGCTTTTGCCGCTGTTGATATTATAAACGGATTTATCCGCGAGGGTGCAATGAGTTCATCAGATATTGAGAGTATAATAGATCCTTCGGTAAGGCTTCTTTCGGAATGCAAAAGACTTGGTATGCCTTGCATCGCCTTCGCTGACTGCCACGAAAAGGGCTGCGCGGAATTTGACAGCTTCCCTGAGCATTGCGTTAAAAACACTTCCGAGTCAGAGCTTGTTGACGAGCTTAAGGCTGTCGGCGGTTATACGCTGATTGAAAAAAATTCCACAAACGGCTGCCATGAAAAGGCTTTTTACGATTTCCTCGAACAGCATAAGGGTATAAATACATTTATTGTATGCGGCGATTGTACGGATATATGCGTCATGCAGTTCTGTTTGTCGCTTAAAACTCTCTTTAATAAGGAAAATATGCCGCTTCGAATAGTCGTTCCGGTAAATGCGGTCGAAACCTATGACGCTCCACAGCATAATGCTGTCTTTGCGAATATTTCGGCATATAAGCTGATGAAGGACTGCGGAATATGCTTTGTTTCAGAGATAATATGAGGTGAACAGTATGAATATGAATGACAGAAATCTTACAATGCTTACCGATTTCTATGAATTGACAATGGCAAACGGCTATTTTGAAAACGGTATGGGTGAAACTACCTCATATTTCGATCTGTTCTTCCGCAATGTTCCCGAAAACGGTGGCTTTGCGATTATGGCCGGTCTTGAGCAGGCCATCGAATATATGAAAAGCCTGAAATTTTCCGATGAGGATATCGTCTTTTTACGCAGCAAGGGCATCTTCTCCGAGGGCTTTCTCGATTATCTCCGAAATTTTAAATTTTCCTGCGATGTATGGGCAATTCCCGAGGGAACACCGATTTTTCCGTATGAACCGCTTGTAACGGTGAGAGGTCCCGCAATTCAGGCTCAGTTTGTCGAAACTATGCTGCTCATCTGCATAAATCATCAGAGCCTTATCGCAACAAAGGCGAATCGTATCGTCCGTGCGGCAGAGGGCAGACCCGTTATGGAGTTCGGTTCAAGAAGAGCGCAGGGCTTTGACGGCGCTGTTTACGGTGCAAGAGCAGCATATATTGGCGGCTGCTGCGGAACTGCCTGCACGATTTCCGATGAGCTTATGGGAACGCCTGCACTCGGAACTATGGCACATTCATGGATCCAGATGTTTGACAGCGAGCTTGAAGCTTTCCGCGCATATGCAAAATGCTATCCCAAGGGAACGACTCTTCTTGTTGATACCTATAACGTGCTTAAATCGGGCGTACCAAACGCTATAACAGTGTTTAAGGAAATGCGTGAAAGAGGGGAGAAGCCTGCCGGAATACGTATCGACAGCGGCGATATAACCTATCTTTCAAAAATAGCGCGTCAGATGCTCGATGACGAGGGCTTTTCTGATGTAAAGATAGTCGCTTCCAATTCGCTTGACGAATATATAATAAGAGATCTTCTGCTTCAAGGAGCAAGGCTTGACAGCTTCGGCGTTGGCGAAAGGCTTATAACCTCAAGATCAGAGCCTGTTTTCGGCGGAGTTTATAAGCTTGCTGCAATTGAAAGGAACGGTGAAATTATCCCGAAAATCAAGGTTTCGGAAAATGTCGCAAAAATCACAACCCCCGATTTCAAGGAGGTCTGGAGGCTTTTTGATTGCAGAAGCGGAAAGGCGATAGCCGATGTTCTGACCTGTGCGGGGGAAGAGATCGACGAGAGCAGACCGTATGAGATATTCGACCCTGAGCATACCTATAAGCGTAAGCTTGTGACGAATTTCCGAGCAGAAAAGCTTATGGTTCGGATATTTAAATCGGGCGAATGCGTCTACAACTCACCCTCGGCAGATGAAATAAAAGCATTTTGTGAAAAACAGCTCGATACACTCTGGGACGAGATAAAAAGATTTGAATATCCGCATAAATATTACGTTGACCTTTCGCCAAAGCTCTGGGAAAAGAAAAATACACTGCTTGAAAGGGCGATGAAAATATAGGCGGTACAGATAATACTAAGCAACAATAAAATTCAGGAAAAAATCTGTGCCGAAATCCATTTATTCAAGCTTGCCGGCTTGATTTTTTCCGAATTTTAAATGGTGTTTAGTATAAGCTAAGAACCTGCGATCGCAGTACAGCAATGGAAGAAATCTGATATCCGCTGAACGGAAAAAGCTGTTCAGCGGTTTTTTATGTTGTTTTAACATAAAATTATAAAAAAATAGTTAAAATTGCATAAAATTGTTAACGGTTATTGCAAAAAGACAGTAAAAGTGGTATAATATGAATATATGAATGTGAGTTGTTAAAAAGGATAAAAACGTTCAAAACGGGTTTTCAAGGAAGTTAAAAATGACAAATAATTTCATATCACCGAACGAAAACAGCATCGAAAAGCCAGAAAATGCTTTGAATAAAACAAATGGGAATAATAACCGAAAAAAAAGGATCGGAGCGGTACTGCTTCTTGTCTGCGCTGCTGTCTTGCTTTTTATCGTTACGATGGCGAAGCTTATTTCCCTTGCGGACAGGCTGGACGGGCTTGAAGAACGTATCTCAATGCTTGAAGAATTGGATTCGGAGGATGATATTTCCGATGAGAATGAGCCTGCCGAGGAGGTCATGCTCTACCATGATAATACATACGGCGATATTTTTGTTGCTCCGCTTGACGGAGTTCCACTGAATGATTATGATTGGTCGGGGCTTGAGCTTGATGAAAGAAATCGTTATACATATTACGAAAACGGAAAGCTTATCTCAAAAACAGGCATAGATGTTTCCTATCATCAGGACGAGATCGATTGGGAAAGCGTTGCTGCTGACGGCATTGATTTCGCAATGATACGCATCGGCTACCGTGGCTACGAGCAGGGTATCATGCACTGCGATGAGCTTGCAGACAGCTATATCAGGGGTGCGACTGAGGCAGGAATTGATGTCGGAGTGTATTTTTATTCGCAGGCTGTCAGCGAAGAGGAGGCTCGCGAAGAGGCAGTCTTTGCGTGTGAGCTTATAAAGGACTATGATATAAAATATCCTGTTGTTTTTGACTGGGAGCTTCCCGAGGATAAGGGCGCAAGAACACTCGGAACGACTGCGGCAGCACTCAATAAATGCGCCGAAGCCTTCTGTTCGGAGGTTCGGGAGCGCGGCTATAACGCAATGCTTTACAGCAATCTGAAAATGGCGCTTACCAAATATGATATGCGTTCATTGAGCGAATATGATTTCTGGTATGTTGAATATAAGGACGGTCATAATCCTCCGCAATATCCGTATGAGCTTGCTATGTGGCAGTATGCAAGCGATGGACAGGTCAACGGTATCGGCGGCTATGTTGATATGAATATCAGCTTTGTGGATTATGCCGCAGAAAAAAATACAGATGAGCAAGGAGAATAAAAATGCAGGCAGCAATTTCATCGGATAAGCTCAGGGTGATTATAGATTCATTCGGTGCGGAGCTTCATTCAATAAAGGATATCAGCGGCAGAGAATATCTATGGCAGGCTGACGAAGGAGTGTGGAAGCGTCATGCTCCCGTGCTTTTCCCGTTCATATGCAATACCTCTTCAAAAAAATATACCGTTGAGGGTAAGGAATATGCCCTTTCAAATCACGGCTTTGCGAGAGACAGCGATTTTGAATTATCCTTTGCCGAAAAGAATTGTGCAGGCTTTACTCTTTCATATAATGATGAAACGCTGAAAAAATATCCGTATAAATTCGGACTTGAAGCGAAATATGAGCTTGACGGAGCTTCTCTTACCGTTACATATACAGCTGAAAATAAGGATACTAAGCCGATGTATTTCTTTCTTGGCGGTCACCCTGCCTTCAGATGTCCTTTGAATGAGGGTGAGGTTTTTTCTGATTATTATATCGAATATGAAAAAAATGAGGATATTTCACGCAATGAAGATGATATAATACTTAGCGGAGGAAATAAGGTCGATCTTGAACATGATATTTTTAAAAATGATGTGTTTATGAAAAATGCTCCCAATTCATCGTGGGTTGCATTGGTCGGAAAAAACGGCGGCAGAGTTAAGCTTGACTACGATAAAAAAGGCTGTATAGCTGTATGGTCATCATGGTTTGAGGATAATGAGAAAACGCAGGCGGCGGAATTCGTCTGCCTTGAACCATGGTCGGGCGTTCCCGTGTATGAAAGCGGCGTTGAAGAGCTTACCAGAATGCCAGACGCATTAAGGCTTGAACCGAATGAAAAATATGCTTTTTCGTTCACAATTACGATTGACCAATATGACGTTTTTGATAAGGAGATGACATGATGGCAGATATTATTGCAAATGTTGACTGTAAATATGAAGTAACCGTTCCTCCCGGAAGCAAGGAGGCGTTTATCACCGTAGCTCCACCATCGGGAACGGGAAAGGACGTTTCGATCGGCGATATAAAGGAAGCCCTGAAAGCAAATAATGTAGTATTCGGCTATCGCGACGACGTTATAAAAACGCTCGTTGATGAAAGAAGATACTCACAAAGGCTTTGCGTTGCAGTTGCACAGCTCCCTGTTGACGGCGTAAGCGGTTCGGTGGTCTATAAATTTGCCAAAACGGTAGAGACAGCTCCGACTGAGAATGAAAAGGGCTTCGTTGATTATAAGGATCTCGGTCTTATCAGAATTATCCGCTCGGGCGATGTTATTGCCGATATCAATCTGCCGACGGAGGGTGAGCCGGGAATTGACGTAAGGGGCGGCAAAATACAGCAGTATGTAGGAAAAAAGGCACAGTTCACCCTTGGACCGAATACAAAGGTAACGGATGACGGCCTGCATATAATTGCGGCAACGGACGGTCAGCTCGTTTTCAGAAATCAGACCTTTGCCGTTGATACAACTGTTGTAATAAACGGCGATGTTGACGCTTCTGTCGGAAATATCAGCTTTATCGGCGATGTTATCATCAAGGGCAACGTCTGCGAGGGCTTTAAGGTTTCCTCAAATACCAATATAACCGTTTCGGGCGAGGTAAACGGAGCAACGCTTGAAGCAGGCGGGAATATTACGATCAAGCAGGGTTGCGTTTATTCAAAGATAACCTGTCATGGAAGTGTGAGCGCATTATTCTGCGAAAGAAGCACCATAAAATGCGACGGAAATATCTCTGCGCAGAATTATGTCATATGCGATGTTTACTGTGCGGGCGAGTTGACAACAAAGGCGTCTAACGGAAGTATCATCGGTGGAAAATATGTTATCCTTAATTCGCTTGAAGCTTCAAATATCGGCTCAAAAAATTATACCCCGACCGATATTACGCTCGGTGATAATGCGATTCTTGCCGATGAGAAAAATCAGCTTGAAGTGAAGATAAAATCAACGCAGAAGAAAATTGAGGATCTGACAATGATCGTTAATTTCCTTAATGAAAAGAAAAAGGAGCTTCATAAGCTGCCCGAGGAAAAGGAGGAAATGCTTGCCAATGCCGTAAGACAAAGAGTGCTTTCCAATGTTGAGATAAAAAACAGCCATAAGCGGATTGAAGAGATAAATGTATACCTTGCGGCTAAGCAGCAGCTCTGGGTCAAATGCAAGGGTCATATCTATCCCGGAACGAGGATAACCATCAACGATAACGTGTTCAAGGCTGACGCCGAATATGCGCACAGTATGGTTTCCATCGGAGCAGACGGAGAGATCGGAGCAGCACCATTCTGATAAAAAAATAACAGGCGTATGTTTTTTGCATACGCCTGTTTTGTATTTATTTAATGGTATCTACCTTGAGCATATTGGTGTTTCCTGCAATTCCAAGAGGAATGCCTGCGGTGATGACAACAACATCATTCGGTTCAACAAGCTTATGCTCGGTCGCTGCTTCTATTGCGGCGCTGAAAAGCTCGTCCGTACTGCTCTTTTCGTCCATCTTTACGGGAACGACACCCCAGCTCAGGCTCATCTGGCGGAGAACCGTATCATCGGGAGTACAGCCGACTATCATACAGGTCGGACGGTACTTTGATATGTTCTTTGCGGTCGAACCTGATTTTGTAACGGTCACAATCGCCTTTGCACCAAGGTCGTGAGCAGTTGTAACTGCTGCATGGGCGATAGCGTTTGTGTGGTCGATAAGCTTCTGCATAGGACGTTTGGAAAGCCGTGCGATATAGTTGATATCCTTTTCAGTGGTTTCTGCGATAAGAGCCATAGTCTTTACAGCCTCAACAGGGTGGTTACCTGCGGCAGTTTCGCCCGAAAGCATAATTGCGGAGGTACCGTCATAGATAGCGTTTGCAACGTCTGTTATCTCGGCTCTTGTCGGACGGAGATTTGTTATCATTGATTCAAGCATCTGTGTAGCTGTGATGACCTGCTTGCCGCCCATATAGCCCTTGGCAATAATTTCCTTTTGAATAGCTGGTATCTGCTCAAAGGGTATCTCAACGCCCATATCTCCTCTTGCAACCATAATACCGTCTGAAACCTCAATGATCTCATCAATATTGTTTACGCCGTCCATATTTTCGATCTTGGAGATGATCCTTGGAGTTGTCCAGCCAAGGCTCTTTGTGAATTTTTTGAGATAATTTATATCGGCAGATGAACGCACGAATGAAGCGGCAATAAAATCAAAGCCAAGCTTTGCACCGAATTCAAGATCGTTCATATCACGCTCGGATAGGTAAGGCATTGAAAGCTCAACCCCGGGAACGTTGATGCCCTTGTTATTGGAGAGCGTGCCGCCATGGACGACCGTACATACAATATCCGTGTCGGTTATTTTGTCAGCTCTCAATTCAACAGCGCCGTCATTGATAAGGATAGCAGTTCCTACCGTAATATCCTTCGGCAGATTTTTAAATGTGATAAAAGCCTTTTGAGCGGTGCATTCACATTCAACAGTTGTAAGAGTGAGCTTATCGCCGTCCTCAACGTCAACAGGCTTATCGTCAACGAATCTGCCAAGTCTGATCTCAGGACCCTTTGTGTCAAGCAGTGTAGCAACAGGAAGACCAAGCTCCTCGCGGATTCTGACTACCTGTTCAAAACGTTTTTTATGTGTTTCAAAATCGCCGTGAGAGAAGTTGAATCGGGCAACATTCATACCCGAAAGCATCATTTCACGGAGAATGTTATCATCATCCGTAGCAGGACCCAAGGTACATACAATTTTGGTTTTTCTCATAATTGACCACGCATTAAATTAAAGCGTGTTCCTCCTCTCTTATATTCAGGTATTTATGAATATACAATTTTTATAATGTACAGTTCAAAAAATATCTCAAAAATTCACCCATTGTACATTTTAACAGATTTGCAAAAAAAAATCAAGCTTTTTAAGAATTTTTTAAATCATTTTGCCAGAATGATCAGCCAAAGGGCGGATTTTTGACTGATTATTGAATTTTGTAAAAAAACCTTCTGGCCTATTGAATGATTATGAATAATTAAAGTACAATTTGTTGTTTTATGTTTGACTTTGACTTTTTATTGTGATATAATAATTAATAGAAGGTTAATAATACTGAATCTGCGATAAATGGTTTTAAGGAGAAAGTGTAATGGAGAGTAGTTTTGAGAGCAGCGTTCTTGATTTTATAAAAAATGTAAATTTATCAACAGCTGATATGCAGGGAACGATCGGGACAATATACGATTGTCTTGCGGCAGTCTCGGGAACGATAAAGCTCGGAAGAGCATATTTTTCCGTGCCGTCGGGTGACGGAGGTGAAATCGAAACAGAGCTTTTTTCCGATGTCAATGGTCATGATATTCAGAAAATAAGCATAAGCCAGTTATCGGACGGCGGAGCTTTTTTTGTAGCTATGATGCCTGTAAAGGGCTATAAATGGAGCGAAAAGGAATCCGATGCGGTGCTGCTTATCGCCAAGACCTGCTTTCTGATGCTGTCAGGAGCAAAAGCGTCTGAAAATGCGGAAAGCTCAGGCTTTATCGATCGTATGACAGGGGTAGCCAATACGGATGGCTTTACGAGCTATGTCAATACGCTTGCTTCAAACGGAGAGCTTGTTGATTATACAGCCGCTTTTATGAATATAAAAAATTTCAAGTATGTAAACAAGGTGTTCGGAAGCAGTCAGGGCGACAGACTTCTTAAATGCTTTTCCGACGCAATGAGGGATTTTGTCGGCGATGAAGGAAAATTCGCAAGGCTGGGCGGAGATAATTTTATAGTTCTTATTAAAAAAGGACGTGTCAGCGATCTGCGTGCTTTTGTCGATACATTGTCATTTGAAATGGGCGAGGGAGAAACCCGTCAGCTGTATGACCTGAGGCTCAGAATGGGCATTTACGACATACGCAGCAATGATACTGTTTCAGACGTAATGAACAATTCCTCGATTGCGCATGTTTCCGCAAGAAATGATAAGCTGAATGATATTGTATATTTTTCTCCCGCTCTTCTTGAACAATCCAATCATAAGAAGATAATTTCAACTCTTTTCCCCAAGGCATTGGAGAACAGGGAGTTTGCGGTGTATTATCAGCCGAAGGTCGATCTGACAAGCAATAAATTATGCGGCTGTGAAGCCCTGAGCAGATGGATAAGGGACGGCAAGATCGTGCCGCCAATGGAGTTTATACCAGTGCTTGAGAGCGAGGGAACGATATGTATGCTGGATTTTTATGTCCTTGAACAGGTATGTGAGGATATAAAGGGCTGGCTTGAAAGTGGCACAGAGCCTGTAAAGGTTTCGGTGAATTTTTCAAAGCATCATCTGCATAATAAGCGGCTTGCCGATCGCATTCTAAGCATTATCCGAAAGCACGGAATCGACGGAAAATATCTTGAGGTCGAGCTGACGGAAATGACAGGCTATGATGATCTGACAGCGATGAACACCTTTGTTGACGCAATGAAGGCAAATAATATAGCAACATCAATTGACGATTTCGGGACAGGTTATTCATCGCTTAATCTGCTTAAGGAGCTTGATGTTGACGTGATCAAGCTGGATAAATCATTCTTTTCAAATATCAGTGATGCTGAGGATGTGCAGTCCACGGACAGAATAGTTGTCAAGAACATAGTAAATATGGTAAATGAGCTTGACATGGAAACTATTTCGGAAGGTGTGGAAACCAAGTCGCAGGCAGATTTCCTCAGGGATATACGCTGCAATATGGCACAGGGCTTCTTATTCGATCGTCCGCTTCCCAAGGAAGAGTTTGATAAACGCCTGGCTGACGGCAATTTCTATGTTGATAAAGGATAAGGGTATGCACCCGATAATATAAATATACCGAAATTGAACCAACGAAAGGGGGCAGCTTTTTAAAACGTTTTCTGTAAACCATTACTGTACGAATAAGGAAAAAATCTCTTGAAAAGCTTTGGAAATACTGTTGTTTTTGGATATGGAATAGTTTGTTTTGGTATGATATAATTATTGCAGCAGCATTTTTACGGAGGTTTTTATATGTTCAATATAGCAGTTGCACAATCTGGCGGTCCGACTGCCGCTATTAATTCGTCACTTGCAGGAGTTTTTGCAGGGGCATTATCCAAGCGTGAAATAAATGGTATTTTCGGCTCAATAAACGGAATTGAGGGAGCGATAAACGGCAATTTTATCGACCTGACGAAAATTCTGACTTCGGAATATGATATAGATCTGCTCAAAAAAACTCCGTCGACAATTCTCGGCTCGTGCAGATATAAATTAAGCGATTACAAAGAGGACAGCTCTGATTATGAGAAGATTGCCGCAAATTTCCGTGAAAATAATATAAAAGCGTTTTTCTATATCGGCGGAAACGATTCGATGGATACCGTTATGAAGCTTGACGGATATTTCAGGGAAACAGGCATTGATATAAAGGTGATAGGTGTTCCGAAAACCATTGATAATGATGTTATGAACACCGACCATACCCCGGGCTTCGGCTCGGCGGCGAAATATGTTGCGGCAACTCTTCAGGAAATCATCCGTGACAGCCGTGTATATTCGATACCGTCCGTGACAATTGTTGAAATTATGGGCAGGGATGCAGGCTGGCTAACAGCTTCCTCCTGTGTGCTTCGTGCGAATGGCGAGCCTGCACCGCATCTTATCTATCTTCCCGAAGCACCTTTTTCGACGGATAAATTCCTTGCCGACGTCAGGGAAGCGCAAGCACGCTATAAGGCTGTAATTGTCGCAGTTTCGGAGGGGATCAATTGTGAAAACCGTCAGACAGGCTTTTCCTCGGAGCTTACGGACGCATTCGGTCATAAATTTCTTTCAGGAGTCGGAAAATATCTGGAAAATATTACAGCGGCAAATATCGGCTGCAAGGTTCGTTCGATAGAGCTTAATGTTATGCAAAGGTGCAGCTCGCATATTGCTTCTCTCACTGATATAAACGAGGCGGCACAGATAGGAAGTGCGGCAGTTGATGCGGCTATGAGCGGCGAAAGTGGGAAAATGATGGTTTTCCATCGTATAAGCAATAATCCATATCGTGTGGAAATTCTTTCATCGGATATAAAAGGAATTGCAAATAAGGAGAAAAAGTTTCCTGAGGAATGGATATCAAAGGACGGAAACAACGTCACGACCGACGCATTGAATTATTTTCTGCCCTTAATTCAGGGCGAGGTTCAGTCAGAGTATCGCAACGGTATTCCCGTTCATTTCAGATTGGATCAGTAATACAAAATTACCCCACCGATTTTTTTCGGTGGGGTTTTGTAATTATTCTCCAACAAGCTCTCTGTAAAGTCCGAGATAAAGCTCGGCAGAGGTGTCCCAGCTGCAATCTGTCGTCATCGCAGTGTTCATAATGTACTTCCAACGCTTTTTGTCGTTGTAAGCGTCACGGGCACGTCTTGTTGCGTCAAGCATATCATGTGCATTATATGTCTTGAAGGTGAAGCCGTTGCCGTTTTCATCGCCTGCATCCTTTATACTGTCACGCAGACCGCCTGTTTCACGGACTATTGGAATAGTACCATAACGCAGGGAGATCATCTGTGCAAGGCCGCAAGGCTCGCTCTGTGAGGGCATAAGGAACATATCAACGCCTGCGTAAACTCTTCTTGCAAGTGCGGGAATAAAGCCGATCGTTGCACTTACTCTGTCAGGATGACGCCATGCCATTTCCTTGAAGAAGTCCTCATAGATCTTTTCGCCAGAGCCGACAATAGCGAATTTGTAGCCAAGATTGAGCATATCCTCGAAAACATATTTGATAAGGTCAAGACCCTTATGCGAAACAAAGCGTGTTACTATGCCGATAACAGGCTCATCGCCGTCCTGAAGATTAAGCTCGGAAAGAAGTGCCTTTTTACATTCTTCCTTGCCCTTAGTGTTCTTGACGGTGAAGTTTTTCGGGATAAGAGGATCGGTTTCAGGGTTATAAAGAGCGGTATCGATCCCGTTGAGGAATCCGCAGAGCTTATACTGCTTATCAGCCAACGCTCTGTCAAGACCATGCGAGTACCATGGGTCGAGAATTTCCCAGGCATAGCTCGGGGAAACAGTCGTGATCTTGTCAGCGGTTTCAAAAGCAGCTTTCATAAGGTTCACACAGCCGTCATATTCAAGAAGCTTTGTATGATACATCGGTATTCCGAGAACCTCGTTGATGACCTCCATACCGTACTTGCCCTGATACTGGATATTATGGATAGTGAATACAGTTTTGATATTATCAAAGCCGTACTGATACTTGTAGAAAATGTTGTAATAAACGGGAACAAGAGCCGTCTGCCAGTCGTTACAGTTGATAACATCGGGCTTCCAGCCGATATATTTGAGCATTTCCATAATTGCTCTTGAGAGGAATACAAAACGTTCGCAGTCATCATAGAAGCCATACAGACCATCTCTGCCGAAATAATATTCATTATCGAGAAGATAGTAGGTAACTCCGTTCACATTTCCTCTGAAAACGCCGCAGTACTGCTTTCTCCAGCCTACATCTACCGTAAAATTCGTGATAAATTCAAGAGCGCTGCGAAGCTCCGGCTTAACATTTTTATAAAGAGGAAGAACGACTCTTGCGTCATGACCTGCTTTGCAAAGAGCGGCAGGGAGAGAGCCTGCAACATCAGCAAGACCGCCTGAAGCCGCATATGGGAGAGCTTCCGAAGCTGCATATAAAATCTTCATCTAAAGACTTCCTTTCAGAAAAATAATGTTGATATATCATTGCAAAGCGGCAGAAAAGTTCCGCCGCTTTTTAGTTGTAGGATCAGATCTCAGCGCCCTTGCCAAGATATAGAGGATAATTTTCCGAGCCTGTGAGCATACGCATATCGCTGATTCTGACATTCTTGTCAGAAACAATGCAGGAAAGCTCACACTTGGTTCCGATAGTGGTATCCTGCATAAGAATACAGTTCTTTATAACCGCACCCTTGCCGACCTTAACACCTCTGAAAAGCACGCTGTTTTCAACAGTTCCCTCGATGATACAGCCGTCACCGATGAGAGAGTTTTTGACCTTTGCACCAATGCCGTATTTTACAGGCGGATTATCTCTTACCTTTGTATAGATAGGACGGTTAGCGATAAAGAGCTTTTCTCTGTTTGTTGTGTTGAGGAGATTCATATTTGCCTTGTAGAATGTGTCCATTGAGGTTATTTTGCTGAAATAGCCGTCAAAGCGGTAAGCGATTATCTTATAATCATGAGTTCTTGCCTGAAGAATATCCTTTTCAAAGCTGATAAGACCTCTTGAATTTGCTTCAAGAACAAGATTTTTGAGAAATTCCTTTGAAAGCACAAACATATTGAGTGAAACGTTGCAGGCACCGCTGATATATGGATTTGTGAGAACGTCAACAACTCTGCCGTCGTCATTAATGCCGAAAACCGTTGCACACTGTGCCTGTTCTGCGGAAAGAACATCCTTTGCGTAAACCGCAGTGATATCCGCACCCGATTCGATATGAGCGTCAACGATATCGGAATAATCAATGTTCGCAATAACGTCGCAGTCGGAAAGAACAACATAATCAGCCTTGGAATTTTTGATGAAATCCCATACTCCGTAGAGAGCCTCCATTCTGCCTCTGTACATACCGCTTGAAACGTGGCTGAAGGGAGGTAGAAGATGAAGTCCGCCGTTTTTGCTTGCGAGATCCCATTCACTGCCCGAGCCGAGGTGATCGAGAAGCGACTGATAGTTTGATTTTGTAATTACACCGACCTCATCGATACCGCTGTTCACCATATTGGAAAGTGGGAAGTCTATAAGTCTGTAGCGTCCGCCGAAAAGAACGCTGCCCATTGTTCTTGATTTGGTAAGATCGGGAATAGTGCTGTCGTGCATATTTGAGAAAATAAGTCCCAAAACATTTTTATTGCTGCTCATCTCAAAGCTCCTCCTGTTTTAAACATTTTCCGAAATAATCTGCTTCGGGAGAACCTTTGCATTTTCGGAGATTGTGATATTATGACCGACTACTGCGATGCCCCAGTCATCTCTGTTGGCAAAGGTTTCAGGTCTTGCGCCTATCTGAGCACCTGCACCAACCTCGCAGTTTTCACCTACGATCGCATATTCAACTATTGCACCCGATTTGATGACCGAGCCCGGCATAATGATAGAATCGGTAACTGTTGCACCAGGTTCGATCTTAACGCCCTCAAAGATTATCGAGAAATCAACAGTTCCCTCGACAACGCATCCGTCTGTTACCATTGAATTTTCGATAACAGCGTCCTGTCCTATGTACTGCGGAGGCATGATCGGATTTCTTGAATACATTTTCCATGACGGATCGTAAAGGTCGATAGGGATATTCGGATTAAGAAGATCCATATTGGCTTCCCAGAGCGAATCAAGCGTTCCAACGTCCTTCCAGTAGCCGTCAAATGCGTAAGCAACAAGCTTTTCTCCCGCCTTCATCATATTCGGGATAATAGCCTTGCCAAAGTCCTTGTCCTCAGCCTCGTTGTTTTCGTTTTCGATAAGATACTGCTTGAGTTTCTTCCATGTGAAGATGTAGATACCCATTGAAGCAAGCGTTGAACGGGGGTTCTTGGGCTTTTCTTCAAAGTCAACAATTTCGCCCTTTTCGTTTGTTATCATAATGCCGAAGCGCGAAGCCTCCTCCATCGGAACGTCAAGAACGGCGATGGTAGCGTCAGCGCCTGTTTTCTTATGATGAGCGAGCATATCGTTATAATCCATTTTATAAATATGGTCGCCCGAAAGAATAACAACATATTCGGGATCGTATCTGTCGACAAAGGAAATATTCTGATAGATAGCGTTAGCAGTGCCCTTATACCACTGAGCGCCGAGAGCTGTCTGGAACGGTGGGAGCGAGTGAACGCCTCCGTTCATCTTATCGAGATCCCAAGGCTGACCGTTTCCGATATAATCGTGAAGAACGAGCGGCTGATACTGTGTAAGCACGCCGACTGTATCAATCCCCGAATTTACGCAGTTGGAAAGAGGGAAGTCGATAATTCTGTATTTTCCACCGTATGGTACGGCAGGCTTTGCCATATCTCTTGTGAGTGCGTATAAGCGGCTGCCCTGACCTCCTGCGAGGAGCATTGCAACGCATTCTTTTTTTGTGTACATTCGTTATTCCTCCTATGGATCACTTTTTATTTTTATCGGGGGATGTTTTGTCGGTTTTTGCTTTAGTAGATTTTTCCCCTGTTTTTTTTGTGGCTTTTTCAGCCTTAGCTGCTGAAGCCTTTGCTGTTTTTGTTGATTTTGAAGCTGATTTTTTTACAGACTTCTCGGTTTCCGCAGAAGCAATGTCTTTTGACGAGGTGCGTTTTTTTGCAGGAACGAATTTAAACAGCATTGCCGAAAGCGGAGGAATATCTATCACTATTGACTGATCGAGTCCGTGCATTGAATAATCCTCGGTTTTCTTTTTCTTATTATCAACAGAGCCGTTTCCGCCGTATTTTTTATCATCGGTGGAAAGCACCTGCTGCCAATAGCCTTCCTTGGGAACGCCTATGCGGTAGCCCTCTCTCCTGACAGGTACAAAGTTGCATACGATGATGACCTCATTGCCCTCATCGTCAATTCTGCGGAAGGCTATAACGCTCTGAAGGTAATCGTCATGGCATATCCATGAAAAACCGTTCCAGTCGTCATCATGCTGCCATAGCGGAGGGTTGTCAAGGTAGAATTTATTGAGATCCTTGCTGAATTGCCGGATCTGTGCATGAACAGGCTCATCAAGAAGCTGCCAGTCAAGCCCCTGCTTATAATTCCATTCATTTTCCTGACCGAATTCATTTCCCATAAAGGAAAGCTTTTTGCCAGGGTGCATAGCCATATACGTCATGAAGGTACGCAGTGTAGCGAATTTATCGGTATTGTAAGCTCCGCTCATCTTACGCCAGAGTGAGCATTTTCCGTGAACGACCTCGTCATGCGAGATAGGCAGGATATAATTTTCGCTGAAGCAATAGAAGAATGAGAAGGTAAGCTTGCCGTGGTTATTTGCACGATATATAGGATCGAGCTTCATATAGTCAAGGCTGTCGTTCATCCAGCCCATATTCCATTTGAAATTGAAGCCAAGACCTCCGATATCGGCAGGCTTTGTAACAAGCGGCCATGCGGTCGATTCCTCGGCTATCATAAGTGTATCGGGATTTCTTCCGAAAACAGCGGTATTAAGCTGCCTTAAAAAGTCAACAGCCTCGTAATTTTCACGTCCGCCGTCCTTATTGGGCCGCCATTCACCGTCACGTCTGTCGTAATCGAGATACAGCATTGAAGCGACAGCGTCAACACGCAAGCCGTCAACATGGAATTTCTCTATCCAATATAGTGCATTCGAGATCAGGAATGATTTGACTTCATTTTTGCCGAAATCGAAAATTCTTGTTCCCCAGGAAGCGTGTTCCTTTTTTAGTGGATCTGAATATTCGTAGCAGCAATCACCGTCAAATTCAAAAAGACCTGCCGCATCTTTAGGAAAATGTGCTGGCACCCAGTCAAGTATTACCCCGATGCCGTTTTTATGAAAAATATTTATCATTTCCATAAAGTCAAACGGTGTGCCGTAGCGTGAGGTCGGAGCGTAATATCCGATTATCTGATAGCCCCATGAGCCGTCAAAGGGATATTCCGCAAGCGGCATAAGCTCGATATGGGTGTAGCTAAGCTCCTTAAGATAGGGAACCATCTCCTCGGCAAATTTAACATAGCTGAAGGGTTCGCCGTTTTCATAGGTCCTCCATGAGCCGAGATGTACCTCGTAAATATTCATCGGGCTTTTATAAACGTTGGTTTTCGCCTTTTTTTCATACCAAGCCTTATCCGTCCATTTATAGCCGTCAATATCAAAATATTTTGTAGCCGTTGCGGGACGTGTTTCCATATGTGTGCCGTACGGGTCAGACTTATTTACTATGCTTTGGTGACGTGTTTCAATGCTGTATTTATAAGTGAAATACGTTTCGACATTTTCAACAAAGCATACCCACGTTTCATCATCGACAAGCTTGGTCATCGGATTTCTCGATCTGTCCCAGCTGTTGAAATCGCCAACGAGCGAAACTGACCTTGCGTGGGGAGCCCATACTCTGAAATAAACTCCTTTTCTGCCGTCCTTAGTGCCTTTATGAGCACCGAAGAAATCATACGCCGCAACTGAAGTTCCTTCATGGAAGATATGCAATGGGAAGCGGCAGTCGTTTTCATCGGACGCTGCAGTTTTCTTTCTGCTTTCGGGCATAATTCAAACTCCTTTTTCATTGGTTCTTTTCTAAGAATGAACTGTTTGTAAAGAACCTCACATTTAATCCTATATATATTTTAACAGATTATGTATCATATTTCAAGTGTTTTTGTAATATTTTTATATGTTAGACGTAAAAAACAGTTTTAGCTTGTTTAAAATGCACAAAAAATTTCCTCTGATAAAACCATGAAATTCTAATAGTGGAAAAGTTTGCATTAAAATGTACATAATTTTTCAAATTTTTAGTTATTATGCACAATGCTTATTATATCATTTTTTATAATTTATGCAGTTTTAATACAAAAATTGTTCGGTCATCGGGGAAAATATCGTCTTTTTCAAGCTCTATCACTGTATCGGCGCATCTTGACGGCGAATATCCGTCTGAAAGGAGAAGCTCACGCAATTTTGGATAACAGCTCTCAGGTATCCCATCGCTGAAAATGGCGACAGAATCGCCGTCCGAAAGTCGGAGAGTTACAGGATCTATATCAATATCAGAAAAGATACCCAGCGGAAGTGCCGAGCTTTCAACAGAGCTTACCGCCCCGCCTGTTTTCACAAAGCTTTTTGCAGCGCCTGCCTTATAAAAGCTTGCTTTTCCCGTAAAAAGGTTGATTTTCAGTATATCCGCAGTTGTAAAGACCTCATCGGAGGCTTTAGCGGAAAGAAGCGAATTTACAAGCCGTAAAGCTGATTTTTCGCCTGCACCTGCACGAATGAGCCGTGATAAAAGTGAGCAGGCCATACTGCTTTCGAGCGACGCACGCTTGCCGCTCCCCATACCGTCCGCAATGATAAAATAGACTGCCCCAAGTCCGTCAGAAAACCGTATACTGCTGTCGCCGCTGACATTTTCCCTGCCGCACATAACAGCTTTTCCCACCACCGCTTCAAAGGTATACGGCTCATGCCAGCAGGCGTGGATCGTGCCGTCCTCGCAGAAAAATTCGGGTTCTTCAAGGTCACGGTCGGTCAGTGCGGAGAGCCTTTTTGTAAGCTCCGAAGCAGTATCGTTGAGCTTGTCGGTATAAAAAGCTGAAATAAAGATATAGCCGCTTTTATTGAAAAATACTGCCGCACTTACATTTTTTGCGCCATATTGTCCGATAAGCAGAGCTGCACGCTCGGACATTCCTTCATCGCATATTTCACCGTCTGGGCATTTTCTTCCAAGGTCGCCGATAAAATCCGCCGAAGAAGAAAACTGAGCGGAAAAATTTTCACGGAAATGAACAAGCAGGTCGTTTTTTTGCATAAAGGATGAATTTCTTGCGTAAAGACTGTTCATAAGGTCGGCAAGAGCGTCCTTCTTTGTACAGCTTTCAATGCACCTTGGCAGCTCTGCGGCGGTGATAAAGCCTTTGCGTAAAAGAAGCTTTTCACAGGGGATAAAAGCCGATCTTATCCTGTTTTCATCATCGCGGCAACAAAAATCACGGTTCCTGCATTCTCCACATATTTTTCTGCATACCTCTGACGGAATATCCGTCCTTATGTAATTTTTTTCCGCAAGAAGCTCTGCCGCCTTATCGGTGCTGCTGCCTGCCGCAGAAAAGCAAGCCGCACCGAATGCAACGCTTCTTGAAAGATGCTCTGCGGCGGCTGAACGGTGTGCGATAGCCGTGGTTATCAGCTTCATATAAAGCCGATCGGGGATAAGTGCATAAAGAGCGGAGGCGATAAGAGTATCAGTCATTAGTGAGGCCGCCCATGATAATCTGCCCATAAAAAGAGTAAGAAAAAGTGAAATAAGCGTGAATGCGGCTGATGAAGCCAGCTTGCCGTATTTTGATAAGATCCCTGCAATAAGTCCCGAACAGCCTATAACGGCCATACTTCTCGGCAGCTCTGAGATATTGCCGTCCGTGCTGCCAAGTATCGCACCGAGCGAGGTGAGTATTCCTGCAACAGAGCCTCCCGCACCGCCGAAGCGTCCTCCTGCGGCAAGAATAACAAAGCCTCCGAAGCATCGTCCGACAGAAAGCTTTCCCACCGTTACATTAAAAAGTGCGGATATTGCCGTGACATATAAAGCCGCCGTGCAAAGGCTGTCCGCTCCCGAAACGGGTAACCTGCCGTTTTCTCTTATGTAATTAAGCTCACAGGAAATAAAATATGCCGTTATTCCGCAAATAATTCCTCTGAAAACAACTGCTGCTATTATCACAGCGGACAGTTCTGTGTAAAAAGCCTGCAACAGCCCCGAAAAAGCATAATCAGCCGCCGAAAATATCCCGACAGCGGCAGGTCTCGGGGCTTTTTCGCTGAATTTTCCGGCTATAAGCCTTAAAGCGAGTATTATAGCCATTGAGATAAGCTCTGCGGTCATTTCCTCAGTTTTCCCAAGAGCAAGCGTACATATTGACGCTCCCGAAAATACCGCCGCCGAAAGCATTGTCGGCAGAGCCGCTGTCAGGGCGGTGCATATCGGCATAAAGCTCTGCCCTGCGCAGAACAGCATTCCGCATAAAAGAGTCGCCGTCCATTTGACGGAAAACGCCTTTTTGTCGGAGATATGTTCCGTTTTCCCGCTGCTTTTCCTCATTGTCTGAGGTTTTTCTCTGACGATCATATTTTAAACGTCCTTTCCTGCAAAATATCATTTCGATTATATCCTATTTTGCAGGAAAATATTGTCACTTTTGGAAATATACCTCTTCTCCGTTTTTTATGCTGACAGCCATGAAGATCCCGTCCGTGCGAATGCTGTAAAGCACAGAGCCTGTTTTATCATCGAAAAAGGTATAGCATACAGTAGGCTCAAAATCTGTTTTTTCAGTAACCCTTGCATTTTTTAGCTTTTCTGATGCTTCATAGTTAAGCCTTTTTGCTTCCTCACCGAAAATATCAGCTGCTTCTCCGTCCTGATATATGACCTCGGCATTTATCATAGCTTCCGAAACGACTGCGAGAAATTCCGCAAGTCTTTCCGTATCATCGGGTGAAAAATCGGGGAAATCGATGGCTTTTCCACCGGCGGGAACAGCAAAATTCAGCGGTTTTTCATTTACATCAGCCTCATTGTCAAAGCCCTCGTCATCGTCCTCAACGGCGTCCCCGTCCGTCATATCGTCATAACGGTTGGGATTACTGTTTCCCGATTCGACTTTAGTATTATCGTCAGAGCTTGTGATTTCATCCTTAATAAGCATTTCCTCATTGGGAATATCCTCAATTTCTTCGTGAAAAGCCTCGTCCGATTGTTCAATATCAGCATCGTCAAGCAAAATATCTTCAAGCTTTTTATTGTTGTCAGCCGACTCCATAGATTTCGGCTGATTAATCATTCCGAATGTAAACACCGATGCAAGGCAGGCGGCGGCAGCTATCGGGACAGCTTTTAATATAATGCGTCTGCGTTTTTTCTGCTTTTCAGCTTCTTTAAGCATGGCATTTTTCGTTTTTGTAAGAAAAGCCTCGGAGGGTGTGATATTGTCAAATGAGCGTATATAATCCTTTGAATTTATATCCATTAGTCATTACCTCCTGTAAGCTTTTCTTTAAGAAGCTGTCGTCCTCTTGACAGCAATGTTCCGACAGTTGCTTCTTTTTTCTTCGTTATTTTTGCGATCTCCTTTATTGAATAGCCCTCGTAATAGAAAAGATGTATCGGCAGTCTGTATTTTTCGGGGAGAGCCTTAACAGCTTCAAGCAGTTCGTTATATTCATACGGTTCATCAGCGGTATCTTCTGCCTCTTCAAGCGGAGCGGTGTGTTTTATCCAGCCCGATTTAAGATGGTTTTTGCATTTATTCACTGCCACTCTTATAAGCCATGCCTTTTCATGCTCAGCGCTTCCGAATTTTCCGTGACGGATAAATGCGGCAAAGGTTTCCTGCGTGATATCCTCTGCGTCGTGGATATTGTGCGTATATGTATAGCAAAGCCTTAAAATGCTCTGCGAATGTTCGGCAAGCACCCGTTCGATATGAGCGGATGAACCGAATTTTTCCTTTTCCGATATCATTTTTTCATCTCCCAATTATAAATACAATTTATAAGCCGAAATTTTTTCAATATTAAAAAAATAGCGTTTTCCGACAGCAAAAAGCATAGAAAACGCTAAACAATTATTACAATTATTGCGACTGTTATACATAACGCAGACAGCATTCTCATAAGTATCGCATAGGTCATAAGCCTTGATGCATTCCGTGCGAATGGGTTATCGTCCCTTATACAGGCGGTGTCGCTTTCCTCGCAGTAGTAAAGCTCTACCTCGCTTCCTCGGTAATAGCGTTTTCCACTGCTGTCGGTGTATCGGTGAACGACCGTTCTTTTCTGCTCCTCATCACGAAATTGCAAAATTACGGCGCGGACTGTATTTCCGCTTTTATCAGTCGGAACGTCGTTCACGTCAAGCACAACGGCTTTATAGCGTTTGCATTTCCCGATAAAAGCGTCAAGCCCGTTGAGGTATTTTGTCCTGCGCATTAAAAGCCTTGAAGCGGCAGGATTGAGCAGAATTGCAATTATAAGCAAAAAAACAGATATCATAACGTAAGCTCTGTAAGCTCTGCCCCGAGATATTCGGCGAGCCGTTCTCCGTTTATTATTATCTGAGCTCCTCTTATTCCTGCGCTGACTGCTATCTTATCAAAAAGTATGGCAGTTTCATCTATAAAGGTCGGGAATTTCTTTTTCATTCCGATAGGTGAACAGCCGCCTCTTATATATCCCGTTGTCGGCAAAAGCTCCTTCAATGGGAGCATTTCCGCCTTTTTATCATGAGCAGCCTTTGCGGCTTTTTTTAAATCAAGCTCCTTATCAACAGGAATACAGCATACAAAAAAGCCTGTTCTTTCGCCCTTTAATACAAGCGTTTTGAAAACCTGTTCGGGTGGCTGTCCAAGCTGAGCTGCAACATGAACACCTGAAAGATCGTTTTCGTCAACTTCATATTCAGCTGTGCGGAAATCAATTTTTGCTGCTTCAAGCATACGCATAGCGTTTGTTTTGTTCATAAATTCAACCTCCGATAAGCTTTGCCTTATTTGCGATAACTGTGGCGGCGCTCATACCTGCGATAAAACAGATGATAAATTTGTATAGAATAATGATTACTTCCTTTTTTATTGTCACACATAAAAAACCTTTCCTCGATTAAATTATAGCTTATCCTGTTCATTTTGTCAATTGAAAAATGAACTCAAAGGCTTTGTTATGATACAATAAATAGTTGACAGTAAGAATGGAAAAACAACTCCAAATATGATATAACTTAGGCAAGATATCCCCCTGCCTCTAAATTGAACTTCCTTCAATCCGGCGGCGGGTTCCATTTACTGTTCAGTGGGAGTTCAATCTCCCACTGAACATTTGCTTCGTTAAATGACGGGGCAAGCCCCTTATTGAATGTTAAGTACCACCAAAACAAAGTATCAAAAAAGGAGTTGTTCTGATGAATAGTATAGCACAAGAAGCACGATTTCGTCAACGGGTAGTTAAATATTCAACGAAAAAAGGAGTAACCGAAGCATCAAGGCGATTTCATATAAGCAGACAGGCAATAT
>CAZUDC010000003.1:0-32798 GCA_964619105.1 uncultured Ruminococcus sp. | reverse complement strand
GCGCATAACGCTGAAAAACGGTATTAACATTTCTTTTATATGGAGGAAGTCCGTTCACCCTCTGGCCATCGAACATTACATCTCCGCTGTCGGGATCAAGGAATCCGCCGATGATACGAAGCGTAGTTGTTTTTCCACAGCCCGAAGGGCCGAGAAGAGTAACAAACTCCTTATCCTTTATTTCAAGGTTTATTTTATCAAGTATTCTTTCGCCGTCAAAATCAACAACGATATCACTAAGAGTAACGATATTTTCACTCATAACAACAAAGCCTCCCAATGCTCTAAAATAACATACAATAATAACTGTATAATTATTTGCAGGAAATGTCAAGAGATATTTCATTAATTTATATAAACCTACAAATTTCTTTCTATTACCGCCTGAAAAAAGGCGGTACAAAAACTGCACCGCCAAAATTATTATTCACAGAAGAAAACGTAGAATGACTTATATGTCATATAAACATCTGTCTTTGCAACGACCTCAAAGGGCGCATGCATTGAAATAACAGGAACTCCCACGTCAATAACGTCCATATTCATATTTGCAAGATAAGCCGCAACAGTACCGCCGCCGCCGCCGTCAACCTTGCCAAGCTCACCTGTCTGCCAGATAACGTTCTTTTCATCGAGCATTGAACGAACTCTTGCAACAAATTCAGCCGAAGCGTCAGAAGTACCCGATTTTCCTCTTGCACCCGTGAATTTTGTTACACAAACGCCGTAATTCATAAATGCGCAGTTTCTCTTATCCATAACATCGGGGAAGGTCGGATCAAATGCGGCATTTACATCTGCAGAAAGGCACTCTGTATTTGCGATAACAGTTCTTCCGTTAGCACCGAAGCAATCAGCGAGATTATAGAAGAAATGCTCAAGATAATCGGAGCAAAGACCTGTATTTCCGTCACTTCCTGTTTCTTCCTTATCGGTAAGAACTGCAACCGCTGTCTTATTTACGCTTGTGCAGTCAAGAATTGCCTTAAGAGCGGTATATGCACAAACCTTGTCATCGTGACCATATGCACCGATCATACTTCTGTCAAAGCCAACGTCCTTAGCCTTGAAAGCAGGGACAGCTTCAAGCTCTGCCGAGAGGAAATCCTCTTCGATGATACCGTATTTTTCGTTAAGGATAGCCGCAATATTAAGCTTTACCTTCTCGCTTACCTCATCGTCCTTAAAGGGCATTGAACCGACAAGGATATTAAGCTCCTCACCTCTGATAAGCTCTGACGGAGTACGCTTCATCTGATCTGTTGCAAGATGCGGAAGAAGATCCGTCACACAGAAAACAGGATCGTTTTCATCCTCTCCGATATTTACATCAACCTTAGTGCCGTCCTTTCTTATGATAACACCATGGAGAGAAAGAGGGATAGCCGCCCACTGATATTTCTTAATTCCACCGTAATAATGTGTTTTAAAGAGAGCAGTTTCGCTGTCCTCATAAAGAGGGAGCTGCTTTAAATCAAGCCTTGGTGAGTCAATATGTGCAGCAGCAAGATGAACACCCTTTTCAATTGGTTCACTTCCGATAACAGCAAGAATAATAGCCTTTCCCCTGTTATTGAAATAGATCTTATCGCCTGCTTTAAGGCTCATACCGTTTGAAAAAGTCTTGAATCCGCATTTTTCAGCAAGGGTTATAGTTTCGGTAACAGCTTCTCTTTCAATTTTAGCCTTATTGAGAAAGTTCTTATAATCCTCGCAGAAATCGAATGCAGTTTTGATCTCATCAGTATTCAGCCTAAGTCCTGCGTGCTTTTTTGAGATGCAGAGCTTCTCCTTAAGGAGCTGACCCTGCGATTTTTCTTTTGACATATATATCGTCCTTTCATTTATATAAATTGGTGTAGCTGCGATAAGCAGTCATAACCTTATGAACATAGTGAGCCGATGAGGAAGACGGTATTTTATCGAGAGTTTTCCCATCAAGGCTATATTCCTTTTCGGCAAGCCATTTATTTACACTCCCTCTTCCCGAAAAATATGCGGCAAGAGCAGTTTCCTCATCGTTATATTCGCTGTAAAGAAGTGAAATCAGGTAGGTTCCGTATTTGATGTTCGGCTCGGCAGTAAACATATCATCATATGTTATACCGTCATCGTCATTCATACGATAAACCACCCAGTCGAATGCGTCCTCCATGAGCTGCATAAGACCTCTCGCACCGACATCTGAAACAGCCTGCTCATCAAATCCGCTTTCCGTTTTTATTACGGCATAAACCAGATATTTATCCACGCCGTAAGCCGCAGAATATTTCTCAACATACTGATTATAATTCAACGGATAAATATATTTTCTGCATAATGCCTCGCCATTTACTCCGACGTAAACACCTGCAGCAATAATCAGTACCAGAAACAGTGACGCAAGTCTTTTACGCATTATTGCAATACTCCTTGACCTTTTCAGCGACCTCATTTGCCTTTTCAAGCAAAACATCAACGGATTTATTGTTTTTTATGATAAAATCAGAGTGATTAATAAAAAATCTTTCAGAATGCTGTGATGAAAAACGCTCCTTTATCCTTTCCGCAGGAAGCTCGTCACGCTTTGAAATGCGGTTAATTCTTATTGCCTCGGGAGCTGTAACGCTTATTATCAGATCGCAGAAATCATCGGCTCTGCTTTCAAAAAGCGTCGGTGCGTCAAGCAGCACATATTTTTTTCCACTCTGCGAATATTCCTTTATTTTTTGCAATATTTCAAATATTATGTATGGGTAAGAGATCGCATTGAGCTGCTTGAGTTTTGTCTTATCGGTAAAAACAATTGCGGCAAGAGCCTTTCTGTCAAGCTCGCCGTCCTCGGTTATAACACCACTCCCAAAGCACTCCTCAACCTCCTTAAGGCATGGCTTCCCTTTTTCCATAACCTCACGGGCGATAAGATCGGCGTTTATAATGTCAAAGCCCTTTTCGAAAAAAACCTTACAAACGGTAGTTTTTCCCGCTCCGCTTTGACCTGTAAGCCCGACCACAAATATATCGTCATTTTTACTCATACATTCACCACCTCAAATCCTGCCGCCCTCAGAAGCCTGTTATAAACAGCTAGTCCAACACCGCTTCTTGACGGGCAACGGACATAAAGCTGTGAAATTCCCTGCTCGTCAGCACTTCTCAATGCCGCAAAAAGCCTTGCCGCCTGTTCCTCCGAGGTATCGCCATATCTCATATTTATCACATTTTCGCACGGCTTATCGCTGTCAAATAGCATCGCACACACGCCGCTGCCTTTATGACCCTCAACATACTTGCAAAAGGAATCGTAATTTCCGCAAACTATTGTAACATTGGCCTTTGGAGAATAATGCTTATATTTCATTCCCGGGGAAAGCACTCTTTCTCCCTCGGCAACAGGCTCAACTATGCCCTTATCAGTGAAAACAGGGACATTAAAGGCACTTAACTCCTCAGCGGAAACATATCCTGGACGAAGGATCCTTATTCCGTCATTTTCAAAGGAAATGACTGTGCTTTCAACACCTACTCCGCAAGCTCCGCCGTCAATTATCGCAGGTATTCTTCCGTTCATATCGTCCATGACGTGACGTGCAGTTGTCGGACTCGGACTTCCAGAAAGATTTGCTGACGGAGCTGCAATAGCCTTTCCGCTTAATTCTATGAGCTGACGTGCAGTTTTATGAAAAGGGATACGGATTCCAACAGTTTCAAGACCGCCGCTTGTGGTGTATGGAATATTATCACGCTTGGGAAGGATCATTGTGATAGGACCAGGGCAAAATTTCTCCGCAATTTTATACGCTAAAGCAGGAACATTGCAGACATATTTTTCCATATTGTCAACCGACGCAAGATGAACGATAAGCGGATTATCAGCAGGTCTGCCCTTGGCAGAAAAAATTTTTCTTACAGCTTCTTCATTTTCAGCATCAGCGGCAAGACCGTAAACAGTTTCCGTAGGCATACCGACAACCTCGCCTTTTTTTATAAGCTCAGCGGCATATTCAACATCGGCAATACCCGATGAAAGCAGCTTTGTTTCAAACATTTCTATGCAGCTCCTTATTCATCTCTTGCAGAAAGCTTTGCAGCTGCGTCCGCCGTTGCAAGAGCGTCAATTACCTCGTCAAGATTTCCGTTAAGAATACTCTCAAGGCGATAGATAGTAAGACCGATCCGATGATCGGTAAGACGGCTTTCGGGGAAATTATATGTTCTGATACGTTCGGAGCGGTTTCCAGTCCCAACCTGCGAACGTCTTTCGGAGGCTATTTTTTCGTTCTGCTCTTCAAGCATAGCCTCATAGAGCCTTGAACGAAGTATCTTCATAGCTCTGTCCTTATTTTTGTACTGACTGCGTTCATCCTGACATTCTACCACAACACCTGTCGGAAGATGAGTAATTCTTACGGCAGATTCAGTCTTATTGATATGCTGTCCACCTGCACCCGAAGCACGGAAAACATCTATTTTTAAATCAGTCGGATTTATTTCAAGCTCGACTTCATCTGCCTCCACAAGAACAGCGACTGTAACCGTTGATGTATGCACTCTGCCCTGTGATTCCGTTTCGGGAACACGCTGAACACGATGAACGCCGCTTTCGTATTTAAGTCTTGAATAAGCACCCTCGCCGATGACATTAAAGCTTATTTCCTTTATACCGCCAAGCTCCGTTCCGTTAATATTCAGAACCTCAATTTTCCAACGCTTGCTCTCGGCATACATTGAGTACATTCTATAAAGCGAGTTGGCAAACAACGCCGCTTCCTCACCGCCTGCACCGCCT
This sequence comes from uncultured Ruminococcus sp., assembly GCA_964619105.1. GTDB lineage: Bacteria > Bacillota > Clostridia > Oscillospirales > Ruminococcaceae > UMGS363. The sequence continues at coordinate 28,030 of CAZUDC010000003.1, read as the reverse complement.
CTTATCTCAATAATAACGTTTTTATCATCATTGGGATCTTTAGGAAGAAGCATAATTTTTAGCTCCTCGGAAATCTCCTCCAGCTTAGATTTAGCTTCCACAAGCTCCGCCTCTGCAAGTTCCTTGATCTCACTGTCAGTCGTTTTATCCGCAAGAAGCTCCTCTGCGTCTGTTTTATCGAAAAGGATTTTACAATATTCACGATATTTCTCAACAACGGGAGTAAGATTCTTATACTCCTTCATATATGATGCATAAGCCTTTGTATCATTGATAATATCGGGATTCATAAGCTTTTCAGCGATATCGTTATATTTTTCTTCGGTAAGTTTAAGCTTTTCGAGCATAGCTATCTCCTTTTATTCTTCGATATTTTCATCACGGCTGACTTTTTTTATTCTTTTTTCAATTTTATTTCTCGGCGTCATAAATTCACGTCCACAGCCCTCACATCGTAGCTTAAAATCCATCCCCGAACGCAGTACAACCATTTTATTGCTGCCGCATGGGTGATTTTTTTTCATAGTAAGGACATCATTCGGGCGAATATCCATTTTACAAAGCTCCTTTTATCCGATTTTTACCATAATTATTCTATCCGATTCGGGCAATACTATTTTAAACAAGGAAAGGATAAATTATATATGAAAATTATAGCTGAATTTGATTCCATAAACTCCGCAGACCTTGCCGCCGCAAGCATACGAAAAAGCATTTCTCCATTTTCCGACATAAAAACATCAAATATGAACCATCATTCCGAAATATCCTTCAATCGTCTTACAGCCACCTTTGGAAACGGAAATCCTGCGATAGGTCCTAATATGTACACCTATCCTCTGCCGTACACATCGCTTAATACGCAAGGAATTGATACGGATCATAACAGGGTCATACTTGAAGTAATATGCACCGCGGATGACAGAAAAAAGGTATCATCAATAATAATCAACGGCGGCGGTTGCGAAATATCAGAGCAGGATTGATCCAACAACAATGAATCACACAAAAATCCGCATTGTCAGAAAATGAAAGGCTGCGGATTTTTCTATGCTCATACTGTCTTTTCGATCCGACTTATTGCATATATTCCCATACATCGGCATAAACTTGAAGAGAAAAATCCGATACCAAAATATGGGAGGTACAAAATGAACAACTATTACCCCGAGGGCTGGCTCATAGCATCACCTGAAAATAACTCCGCTTTAAAAAACATTTTTTCTTTACGAACAGCGGTATCACAAGGAAAGATCCTTGAAGCGAGGGTGACAGTATGCGATAACGAGCATAATCTGATCGTCGATCTGCCCTGTCCCGAATGTCCTAAAGGAATTATTCCCCGATTTGAAGGAGCTGTAGGCATTGAAGATGGTTCAACCAAGGATATTGCACTTATCACCAAAGTCAACAAGCCTGTTTGCTTCAAGATTTTAAAGCTCATAAAAAATCCCGATGGAATTTTCACGGCAATTCTATCAAGACGTGCCGCACAGGAGGAATGTTACGAAAATTATATTTCATCTCTTCAGAATGGAGATATAATTCCCGCCCGTGTCACTCATCTTGAACAGTTCGGTGCTTTTGTAGATGTTGGCTGCGGTATTCCATCACTTATCCCTATTGATTCAATATCCGTTTCAAGGATATCACACCCTTCCGACCGTTTTTCCCAATTTCAGGATATCCGTGTTATAATCAAGGGTACAAATGGCAATAAGCTTCTTCTCTCTCACAAAGAGCTTCTCGGAACATGGGAAGAAAATGCAGACCTGTTCAGCTGCGGTGAAACAGTTTCGGGGATAGTTCGTTCTGTTGAGGATTATGGTGTATTTGTCGAGCTTGCTCCTAACCTTGCCGGACTTGCCGAGCCAAAGGAAAATATCCATGCAGGTGACAACGCAAGCGTTTACATAAAATCCATAATACCAGAAAAAATGAAAATAAAGCTTATTATAGTTGATGTATTCAAGGAACAGCGAACGAAACAGCCTCTTAATTATTTTTACAGCGGTGAACATATTTCACACTGGATATACTCTTCACCAAATTCAGGAAAGCTTATCGAAAGCTATTTTTGCTGACGTTTTTCCTCATCGGCAAGAATTTTATTTCTATAAGCAAGAGCCGCCTGCTCAGTCTTATTCTCACCGAATTTATAATACACCTTATTTTTGAGCGGATCGGGAAGATATTGCTGTCTGACGTAATGATTTGGATAATCGTGCGGATAAAGGTAATGCTGACCTCTGACAGCCGCTCCCTCTCCGTCAAAATGCGTGTTCTGTAAATGACGCGGAAAATCGCCGATCTCGCCATTTTGAATATCGGACAAAGCGCTATTTATCGCAAGATAGGCGCTGTTTGATTTTGGAGCGGTCGCAAGCAAGATAACAGCCTGCGCAAGGGGAATCCTCGCTTCGGGCAGACCAAGCTGCATAGCATTATCAACACAAGCCTTCACAATAACAGCCGCCTGCGGATAAGCAAGACCAACATCCTCGCTTGCGATAACGAGAAGACGTCTTGAAAGAGAAATTATATCCCCTGTTTCAATAAGACGAGCAGCATAATGTATCGCTGCATTCTCGTCCGAACCACGAATTGATTTTTGCAAGGCTGAAAGAATATCATAATGCTGGTCGCCGTCACGGTCATATTTCATATTACTTCTCTGGGTAAGCTCCACAGCGGTTTCCATGGTAATACGTACTTCAGAACCGTCATTTTCCCCAGAAAGCACGCAAAGCTCGGCGGTATTTATAGATTTACGGACATCACCGCCGCAGCCTCTTGCGATATATTCAGCCGCACCCTTTTCAACCTTTACGGTCATACCAAGCTGTTCAGCCGCTAGTCTGAATGCACGGTTCACCGCAGGGACAAGCTCTTCTGCCGTAACAGGCTTGAACTCAAAGACGGTTGAACGGCTTATAATTGCGTTATAAACATAAAAATACGGATTTTCCGTAGTTGAAGCGATAAGTGTTATCTGTCCGTTTTCAATATATTCAAGAAGTGACTGCTGCTGTTTTTTATTAAGGTATTGTATCTCATCGAGATAGAGCAATATTCCACCAATGCCGTCAATAGTATTCGTATCATCTATGACTTCCTTAATATCGGCGATAGACGCAGATGTACCATTTAGCTTGTGTAGCTTCATACCTGCATTTTCGGCGATAATCCGGGCAACGGTCGTTTTTCCGATACCTGCGCTGCCGTAGAAGATCATATTCGGTATTTTTCCACCCTCAATTATTCGGCGAAGCGGCTTACCCTCGCCAAGAATATGTTTCTGACCGACAACATCGTCAAGGGTTTTAGGACGTATTCTGTCAGCAAGCGGTATATTCATGTCAGTCCTCCCTTTCCGACATTTTTCGGGGAACGGAAAGCACCATTCCCCGATAAAAATCAAAATTCACATTACATATAAAGCGGATATTTAGCGCAAATCTCGTTTACGCCGTTTCTTATCTCATCAGCCTTTGCGTCAAAATCGGTTGCGGTAAGATACATAAACTCTGCTATTCTATCCATATCCTCAACGCCAAGACCTCTTGTTGTAACTGCGGGAGTACCAACTCTTATTCCGCTTGTAACGAACGGCTTTTCAGGGTCATTGGGAATAGCATTCTTATTTACAGTAATATAAACCTCATCAAGTCGATGTTCAAATTCCTTGCCTGTGAGCTTAAAAGGACGGAGATCAACAAGCATAAGGTGGTTATCCGTACCGCCTGAAACAAGATCAAAGCCTCTGTCAAGCAAGCCCTTTGCAAGAGCCTGTGCATTTGCAACGATGTTCTTTCCGTACTCCTTAAATTCGGGCTTAAGAGCCTCACCGAAGCATACAGCCTTACCTGCGATAACGTGCATAAGAGGGCCACCCTGAATACCTGGGAATATAGCCTTATTTATCTTCTTTGCAAGCTCCTCGTCATTGGTAAGGATAAGACCGCCTCTCGGACCGCGAAGAGTTTTATGTGTGGTTGTGGTTGTGATATGAGCATAAGGAACAGGTGATGGATGAACGCCTGCGGCAACAAGTCCTGCGATATGAGCCATATCCACCATAAGCATAGCTCCTACTTCATCTGCGATCGCACGAAGTCTTGGGAAGTCAATAATTCTCGGATAAGCGGAAGCACCTGCAACGATAAGCTTAGGCTTACATTCCTTAGCCATTGCTTCAACCTTATTATAATCTATTGTTTCATCATCGCCAAGTCCATAGGAAACGAAATTGAAATATTTACCCGAAAGATTAACAGGAGAACCATGTGTAAGGTGACCTCCATGAGCAAGCGACATACCCATTACTGTATCACCCGGTTCAAGAAGTGCAAAATAAACAGCTGTATTTGCCTGTGCACCCGAATGAGCCTGAACATTTGCAAAGCCTGCACCGAAAAGCTTTTTAGCCCTTTCGATAGCGATATTTTCAACAATGTCAACATCCTCACAGCCGCCGTAATAACGCTTTCCTGGGTAGCCCTCGGCATACTTATTTGTAAGCACGCTTCCCATTGCAGCCATAACAGCAGGAGTAACGATATTTTCACTTGCGATAAGCTCAAGATTGCGGCGCTGTCTGCCAAGCTCAAGCTCCATAGCAGAGCCGACCTCGGGATCAGCATTCTTAACAAAGCCTATAGTATCCATAATATTCTCGTACATAGCGATCGTCCTTTCATCTGACAAATATATAACAGTATTATACTACATTTATACAATTTTGGCAAGTGTTTTCAGCCATTTAAACATATTTATTTTATTTTTGAAAAAAATTCTCTTTTTTAAGCAAAAAATCAACGTTTTTTTCATCATATTGCAAAAATCCGCCCGTAATTTTTCAGCGGACGGATTTACGATTATTCTGTAAATAGAAGCTGTGTATATGTAGGATAAGGCCAGATATCGGAAGGAGTTATCGTTTCAAGCTCATCAACAACAGCACGTAGCGATTGCATTGCGCTGAAAACCTGTTCACGGAAAAATCTCGCATTTTCAAGCGTATCGGTCTTTTCCTTGCTGTCAATAACCTTTTTATCAAGCAGATCTACTGCCGCAAGAACCTCGTTTGTAAGGGAAGAAACCTTATCTGCGAGCCTTTTTTCTGCATCATAATTCACGTCAACAGCCTTTTTGGAAACCATAGCGTCTGCAAGCTGCTTTGAAAACTTAAGTGCCGCAGGGATTATCTGCTTTTTGGACATATCAAGCATTGTCAGTGCTTCTATATTTATTATCTTGGAATAGTTTTCAAGAAGGATCTCACGTCTTGATTCGACCTCTGTTCTTGAAAGAACCTTAAATTCTTCAAAAAGCCTGATGTTTTTCTCATCATTATAATGCTCAATAGCGTCAACGGTCGAAACATAGTTTGGCAGACCTCTGCGTTTTGCCTCCTCAACCCATGCTTCATCATAGCCGTTGCCATTAAATATAACACGTTTATGCTCCTTAATCGTTTTAACCAGAAGCTTATTAAGGTCATTTGCAAAATCATCTGATTTTTCAAGCTCATCGGCAAATTCCTTAAGCACCTTTGCGACGCTTGTATTGATAATATAATTCGTGCAGGAAATCGTATCTGCCGAACCGAGCGAACGGAACTCAAACTTATTTCCTGTGAAGGCAAAGGACGAGGTTCTGTTTCTGTCGGTCGTGTCCTTAGGGAAATTCGGGAGTGCGTCAACGCCGATAACAAATTCCTTATCAGTATTTTCCTTTATCATTTTTCCTGATTCAAGAGCGTCAACGATCTGCTGAAGCTCATCTCCAAGGAAAACAGAAATAATCGCAGGCGGAGCTTCATTTGCACCAAGTCGGTGATCGTTTCCTGCCGAAGCAGTTGATATTCTGAGCAGATCAGCATATTCATCGACAGCCTTTATAACAGCACAAAGCACTGTAAGGAACTGGAAATTCTCCCTTGGATTATCACCGGGTTCAAGAAGATTCTGACCGTCATTGGTGGACATAGACCAGTTGTTATGCTTACCCGAACCGTTCACGCCTGCATAAGGCTTTTCATGAAGCAGACATACAAATCCATGACGAAGCGCAACCTTTTTCATGATCTCCATAGTAAGTGCATTCTGATCAGCGGCAACGTTCGAGGTAGTAAAGATCGGAGCCATTTCATGCTGTGCAGGTGCGGCTTCATTATGCTTTGTTTTGGAATAAATGCCCAGCTTCCACAATTCTTCATCGAGATCCTGCATATATTCCTGAACACGCTTTTTAATGTTGCCGAAATAATGATCCTCAAGCTCCTGCCCCTTTGGAGCTTTTGCACCGAAAAGTGTTCTTCCTGTAAGAATAAGATCCTCACGCTTATCATAAAGCTTTTTATCAACAAGGAAGTATTCCTGTTCAGGACCTACGGTAGTAGTAACTCTTGTTGCGGTCGTATTACCGAAAAGTCTTACAATACGGAGTGCCTGCTCGGAAAGAACGTCCATTGAACGGAGCAAGGGTGTTTTTTTATCAAGTATTTCGCCTGTATATGAGCAAAAGGCGGTCGGTATATAAAGTGAGCCGTCTTTAACAAAAACCGGCGAGGTTGGATCCCAAGCGGTATATCCTCTTGCTTCAAAGGTAGTACGCAGACCGCCCGATGGGAATGAAGAAGCGTCAGGCTCGCCCTTTATAAGTTCCTTGCCCGAAAATTCCATAATAATTTTACCGTCCGCAGCTGGAGAGATGAACGAATCGTGCTTTTCTGCTGTAACTCCCGTCATCGGGTGAAACCAATGCGTATAATGCGTTGCACCCTTTTCGATAGCCCATTCCTTCATTGCAGAAGCAACAACCTCAGCTGCGTCCGTTTCAAGAGGAATGCCCAACTGCTTTGTTTTAAGCAGGGATCTATAGACATTTTTCGGCAGACGCGCCTTCATTATCTCCTCATTGAATACGTTACAGCCGAAATAATCGGTAACAGATTTTACTCCATTTAACTCATTCATAAAAAAATCCTCCTAAATTCAAAAACGCCTCGGCAGACAGTTCACCCGTCAGCCGAAGCGTCATTGCTTCACAAAATCATATTTACATTTTACACGAATGAAACCGTTTTGTCAATAGTTTCCGATAATTTTTACGAAATATTTATTCTTAAACAATGCCTGTCGTACATTTCCTGCACTGCCGTAAGTATGCCAAGTCTTGCAACAGGGAATGTCAGACCGCCCTGTACATATGCGGCAAACGGTTCACGGAGCGGAGCGTCGGCAGAAAGTTCAATGGACGCACCCATATTGAATGCACCTGCCGCCATAATAACCTGTGAATCATACCCTGGCATATCCCATGGCTCGGGTGTAACATAGCTGTCAACAGGCGAACCCTTCTGTATTCCCTGACAAAAAGCTACAAGGTTTTCAGCATTTTTCATAAGTACGGTTGTAATAATGTCGCCCCTTTTCTGCTCCGAAGCAGGAAGACATTCAAATCCAAGCATTGACATAAGATTACCTGTAAAGATAGCTGTCTTTACAGCGTTGCATACAACCTCGGGTGCCATAAGCAGACCCTGATACATAAGCTTATTCTGATTTAGAGTACAGCCAACCTCTTTTCCCATTCCAACGCATGTCATTCTGTAAGAGCAAAGTTCAACAAGCTTCTTTTTTCCTGCGATATAGCCGCCTGTTTCCGCAATTCCCGCACCCGGATTCTTGATAAGCGAGCCGATCATAAGATCTGCACCAGCAGAAAGCGGCTCGGAAGCTTCTACAAACTCCCCGTAGCAGTTATCGACCATAACGATAGCGTTCGGGTTTGCATTTTTCACGCTTTTTACAATTTCAGCAATATCATCAACTGTAAGCGTAGGACGGAGAGCATAACCTCTTGAACGCTGAATATATGCAACCTTAGCGTCCTTGACCTTTTTAAATATATCAGCAAGATTCACCTTTCCATCGGGAAGAAAATCCACCTGATCGTATTCTATTCCGAAGTCCTTAAGAGAACCATTGCCGCTTCCTCTTATACCGATAACCTCTTCAAGAGTATCATAGGGCTTACCTGTAAGGCTTACTATCTTGTCACCTGTTCTTAACACGCCAAAAAGAGCGACCGTAAGAGCATGAGTACCCGACACAAAGGAATGACGTACAAGAGCGTCCTCCGCACCAAAGACCTCCGCATATACCTTGTCAAGAGTATCTCTGCCTACATCGTCATAACCATAACCGGTAGTTCCTACCATACAAGCGGAGCTTACCTTATTATTGATAAATGCATAAAGCACTTTTTCACTGTTTTTGCGTGCGATTTTTTCAGCAAGTGCAAATGCTTCACTGCACTCAGCTTCAGCCTTTTCCGCAAGCTTAAGTATTCTTTCATCAAATTCAAAGCCTTTCTGTACGATCGGCTTCGGATCAAAAATTTCTGCCATTATCCAGACCTCTTTCATAAACAATATCTGCCGTCACTTTCTGAAATCCAAGCGAACGATAGAATGTATATCTTTCCTTTTTACTGTAAAGATATATCTCTTTACATTCTTTCCTTAATTCACCGCAAAGCCAATTCAGAAGCCTTGCGGCATTTCCTTTTCCTCTGTCACTTTTCGCCGTAGCAATATGTGATAAGAAAGCAAATCCGTCAATATCAAAAGCCTTTGTTACAGTCGTCGTTTCGTACAGATAAATATCCGAAACACCGTGACGTATTCTATGTGAAATATCAACATACCAAGCGTCAAATCCATCTATTCCAAAAGCTTCAGACAAAATCGGGAAGCTGTCCGCTATAAAGGTATTATGCTTTACATCTAATAATCCATTTCCGCAGGGTATGTCAACCGCTTTAAAAAGCGTTCTTTCGCAGGGAATATAATCCCCACTTGGCACAAAGGCGATATCCAGTGGTACTTCAACCGTCACGGGCGAAAGCATTTCAATAAAGCCGTCAAGCTCTTCATTATCAAATTTTCCATCGGCAACCATTGTTCCGTTATAAATCAGAATAACTCCGCCGATATCATTTTCGTATAATCTGCAAAAATCATACGATGTACCGTAAGCATTCAGATACGAACGTATTTTATATCCGTAATAGCTGTCTGAAAGCTTTAAGTCAGTACAAAAGCTCCTGCTTATCAAAGCTCACACACCCGATTCATCATAAGATGTACAAGCTTCATCGAATTTTCCATATCCGAAATTCTTGCCGCACTTGCAGGTGAATGAAGATACCTGCAAGGAATGGAAACAGCAAGCGTTCTTACACCGCCCTTTGAAATATGGATCGCTCCGCTGTCATTTCCTCCTGCGACCATTGTTTTCGTCTGCCATGGGATATTGTTTTCCACCGCAAGCTGCTTTGAAAGCTCATACATTTCACGATCATAAATTGTCGAGCGATCCATGTAAGAAACAACAGGTCCTTTTCCAAGCTCACAGCAACGCTCCGCACCGCTCACAGACGGAATATCAGCCGCTGTTGTTGCTTCAAGCACAAGAGCAAGGTCGGAATCAGCTGTAAAGGCTGCCGCCCTTGCACCTCTTAAACCAACCTCCTCCTGAACAACAAAGGTAAATGTCGTATCATATTCAAGCTCGCTGTTTATAAGCATTATCATTATAGCACAGCCAAATCGATCGTCAATAGCCTTTGAACAAAGCAAGCCATCGCCAAGTTCAAAAATTTTGGAGTCAAAATATGCGTAATCACCAAGAGAAACAAGCTTTTCAGATTCCTCTGCGGACTGCGTGCCAATATCAATATATAGTCCCGAAAATTCAGCCGCCTTATCCCTTTCAGATGATGAAAGGTTATGAACAGCCTTTGATCCGATAACTCCGTTAATATTGCCAACCTTAACATTCCTGCCGATAACCACCCTCGGGTCAATTCCTCCGACAGGCGAAAATGTAAGCGCTCCGTCCGATTTTATCGAGGTGATTATCATTCCTACTTCGTCCATATGAGCGGAAATCATAAGCTTTTTTTGCGGTACTTTCCTGCCCTTGACAAAAGCTATGATATTTCCGAGATTATCAATTTTATACTCGCATCTATCCTTTATATTCCTAAGGATATATTCACGGACGTTTTTTTCATCTCCCGAAGTGCCGTTAATTGAGCAAAGCTCCTTTAAAAGCGTTACTAACTCCATTTCAACGCACCTCCATAATATATTCCGCAATAAGTCTTGCCGTATTTTCAACGTCAGAAACAGAAATCACTTCAACGGGTGTGTGCATATATTTCAAAGGAATAGACAAGGTAGCAGCCTTTACGCCACCGGCATTCACTGAAAATCTATCTGCATTCGTTCCCGTTTCATCATTCATAATTTCAAGCTGATAAGGTATATTTTTTTCTTTGGCAAGTGTTTTAAAACTGTCCGAAAGCTCCCTGTCAAGTGTTGGAGCGAAGCCGATCATAGCACCCTTGCCCATTTTTCCGCATTTCAGCTCTGAATCATCCGAGGTAAGAGCAAAGCTTACATCAACAGCAATGGCAATATCGGGAGCGACCTCATAAACACCGATCTTTGCCCCCCTTTCGCCGACCTCCTCCTGCGTTGAAAACATTATTGTGTATGAACACTCCGTTTTCTTATCCTTAAGCATTTCCGCCGCACGAAGCAGGCAGGCAACACCGCACCTATCATCAAGAGCCGCTCCTGCGATCCTATCGCCCTGCAGATCACGGCAATTCTGGAGAAACTCAACCTTTGAACCGAGAGGAATAACCTTTTCCGCATCCTCCTTTGTCATGCCTATGTCAATGGATATATCGGAATAGGACGGTACCTTGCTTTCATCGGATTTTTTTTCAAGATGCGGAGGAATCGAGCATATAACACCGTAAATTTGGCTTTTTCCGAGTATTCTGACCTGCTGAGCAAGCAACAATCGTCTGTCTATACCGCCGCAGTTCGCAATTTTAAGGAAACCGTCATCTGTTATATAGGTTACAACAAAGCCTACTCTGTCGATATGTGCGTCAAGCAGAATATGCGGCTTACCCGCACTTCTTGCTCCGAAATTTCCGAAAACACAGTTATTCTTTATATAACAATCTTCTGTATATTCCTTAAGATAATCAAGTGCAAGCTCTGCCGCAGGGTATTCATCACCTGAAACTCCACTGCAGTCTGCAAGCTTTTTTATTGTTTCTTTAAGATCCATAATAACACCTTATCAAAGAGCATTAACTATACTTTTGTAATGCTTACCTCGTTCTTCAAAATTATTATAGCTGTCAAAGCTTGCGCTTGCAGGTGAAAGTGTAACAATATCACCCTTTCCTGCAATACTGCAAGCCGTTTTTACAGCTTCTTCCATTGTTTTAACACGATAAATGCGACAATTCCCTTCATCATATCCGTCATACGCGCGAACAGCCGCTTCTATCTTATCAGCAGTCGCACCAAGGAGGATAAGTGACTTCACCTTTTTATTGATAGCCTCGGACATTGTACTGTAATCAAGCTTTTTATCAGAACCTCCTGCAATGACTATAAGCCTCTGCTCAAATGCGTTCAGTCCTGCAATAACACTCACCGGGCTTGTAGCAATGCTGTCATTATAAAATTTCACTCCGTAAAGTTCACGGACAAATTCTATTCTATGCTCAACACCGCCAAAGCTCTCGGCAGTCTGTTTTATAGCTTCTGTTGGAACGTCACCATAAACAGCCGCAATAGCCGCAAGATAATTCTCAACATTATGCAAGCCTGGGATTTTTATGCTATCCTTATGGACAATTCTTTCCGTTTTCTTTCCGTCATTAAAGCATAACCAACCGCTTTTATCAAGAAATGAACCATATTCAGGCTTTGTGATTCTGCTGAATTTAACAAGATGCCCTCTTACCTCGTTGGAAAGTGCGTTTACCTTTTCATTATCAAGATTAAGTACAGTCTTGGAAAAAGCATTCTGATGGAGAATAAGATTTTTCTTTGCTCCGATATACTCTTCCATATCCTTATGCACGTTGAGATGATCGGGATAAACATTGGTAATTATTGCCGTATCAGGAGAACGTCGCATACTTATCAGCTGAAAGCTTGACAATTCAACAACTGCGAAATCCTCGGGAGAAATGCTCTCAATTATCGGCAGCAGCGCACGACCTATATTTCCGCCCTTATGCACTTTTTTTCCGCTTCGTTCAAGCATTTCGGAAATAATAGTCGTTGTGGTGGTCTTACCGTCCGTACCTGTTATGCCGTATATTTTGCACGGACACAAATCAAAGAACACCTCCATTTCAGAGGTTACGGCAATTCCCATATCCCTTGCTTTTTTCAGCTCAGGCGAAAGGAAATACATTCCCGGAGTTCTGAACACAATATCGGAGTTATAAATCTCATCAAGATAATTTTCTCCAAGAGAAAGCCTTGCGCCCTTGTTTTCCAAGCTGTCGGCAAGCTCACCCATTTCCTCACGGTTCTTTTTATCGCATACAGTAACTGAAATTCCTTTTTTGAGCAGCAGCTCTATCAGCTCCATATGGCTTACGCCCGTGCCGATAAGTGCAACTCTTTTATTTTTTAGATCTGCAAAAAAAGCCTCTGCAGCATTCATTATCAACACCGTCTTTTCTATATGATCATACACAAGTAATTATATACAAATTTTTCCCAAATATCAAGTTTTTGCATAGAATTGGGTTTATTTTCATAAATTTAACCAAGAAATGAGGTAAACCGAATGAAAATTTATATAAATAAAATGGCAAAGGATACCTTTCGTCTGACCTTTGTTACGCTTATATTGGATCTGCTCGGAATTTTTCTCAATTCCGTTATCTCCGAAAGGCTCGGTACAGCCTCGGTTGGCATAATGACGCTCATATTTACCGTTTTCGGATTTATTATGGTTCTTGCCAACGGAAATATCTTTTTATCCACAAACAGACTTGTTTCGGAGGAAATTGGCTTTGGAAATTGCAATCACTACAAAATAATGCGGTATTCTCTCAGCTTTTCGATATGTCTTTCCTGTTTTTTTTCCGTTGCTTCAATACTTCTTGCGAAAAAGCTGTCTTTTATTTCGGGGAGCGCAATTGACCTTTCACAACCGATAAAAATAATTTCTCTTTCACTCCCCTTTGCCGCAGTCGGTTCATGTATAAAGGGCTATCTTAACGCAATCGGAAATGTCGGAAAAGCCTGCCTTGGTGAAATAATTGAATTTGCCGCAAAATGGTGTTTTCTGCTTATATCCGTTGTTTTTCTCATGAATAAAGATATAAGCATTTATAACCTGATAGCCTTTTCAATTTTCACGGGTGAAGCAATAAGCTTTTTCTATTATCTTTATAATTTCATTCCCGAACAAAAGAAATTCTGCCGCAGCGAACACACTGTCCCAAAGCTTGATTCATTCAAGAAATATCTTAAGCTTTCATTGCCGATACTCGCAAGCGGTTATGTTCAAATGATTTTATCCACTGCCAACGATCTGCTCGTTCCGATAGCTCTTGTCCAGTTCAATTCCTCCGCTGAACGCGGAATGAGCGAATATGGAATGTTTGAAGCTATGATAATTCCAACGCTATTTTTCCCAACAGCAATATTAACCTCGCTTTCAAACGTTCTTCTACCCGAAATTGCCCGAGCAAATTCCTCAAATAACTCTGAACGGGTAAAAAACCTTGTTACAAAGTCTTTGACAAGCTCGTTCATATATTCTTTTTTCATCGGAGGGATTTTTTTATGCGTTGGCAAGGCCATCGGAAATGTCATCTGCCGCAGCGATCCTCTGGTCGGAGAAACTCTTGTAAAAATGTTCCCCGTTATTCCGTTTATCTATCTTGAAATAGTGCTTGAATGTATTTTAAAGGGACTTGGCAAGCAGAATTTTTCAACTATCAATTCTCTTTGCGAATACATTATCAGAATTGCCTGCGTTGTATTTTTTGTAAAGCTATATGGTTTTACAGGTGTACTTGTTTCCTACTATGCAAGCAATATTTACAGCAACATAATCCGCATAATAGTCGTATGCAAAGCGACTAAAGTCAGGTTTTCACCAAAGCTTTTTATATTTATCCCATTTTTATACAGCTTCTCCGCCTGTATAATAGCCTCCGCTCTGACCGAGCTTATATCACCTGTAAATCCAACGCTTGAAACGATAATTTTCGTCTGCATTGCGTCGATACTATTCATCACTGCGTATGAGCTTGGCAAAAATCTATTCAACGACAGCCGTGGCTTTATCACCGCGTATTCCACGCAATAAAGGGAATGCCTCAAAAAAACATTCCCTTTAACGAGCTGTTGCTGATCAATACGTTTCTGTCATTTTTGAAAACGGCGAAACGAACGCTTCGCTTTAATCATCGGATTCCTAAATCCCTATATTCGAGATTATCAGCTTAAATCTTTTTTATTTTAAATGGTGTTTAGTACAACATTTTTCGGAAGAGTTATCCTTACTCTTGTCCCCTTGCCTGGCTTACTGCTGAATGAAAGTCCGTAACTATCACCGTGAAACATTTTTATTCGCTTGTTTACATTTGTAAGACCAATGCTTTTTCCCGACGAGGTATCATTTTCCTCCAGTTTCCAGCGAAGCTCTGACATCTTATCATCGGGAATACCCTGTCCGTTATCATTGACCTCGATAATAACGTTTTCTCCCGAATATTTGATGCTTATATCTATCCTGCCGCTGCCCTTGATGCCCTCGATACCGTGAACAAACGCATTTTCAACTATCGGCTGTATTATCAGCGGAAGCAAGGGGTAGGTGCCGTCAATTTCATTTTCAATTGAATAGGAAACCCTGTCGCCGAACCGTGCTGACTGCAGCTCAAGGTAGCTTTTTGTGAATTCCAGTTCAGATTCAAGAGAAACCATACTGTTTTTCACTTCAAGACACCGACGCATAAACTTACCGAGCTTCTTTACAAGATCAGCCGTTTCCTTATCATTATTAACATAAGCCTTCATTCTTATTGTTTCAAGCGTATTATAGAGAAAATGAGGATTGATCTGGCTTGCAAGTGTTTTGAACTCAGCTTCCACCTGATTAAGCCTGAAGGTTTCCGTTTGTATCTTAGCCTCGTATGCCTCGTTCATAAGCTCCTGCATACTCTTTACCATTATCTGCAGATCGCCGTAAAGCTCGTTTATTTCGTCCTCACCGCTTATATTTTCATCAAGGTCAAAATCACCGACAGCCACCTTGTGCATCTGATCCTTAAGAAACTTTATTCTGCGGACGAAATAAGATGTAAAGAGCACCGCAATCATCACTGACAGCAAAAAGCATGAAACGATATAAAACGTATATCCGAATGAAAGCTGCTTTGTCGCACCTGTTACTATAACATAAGGCTTAACAAGATATATCTGAAAAAAGCTTCCCCTATAATTGAAATTTGCAGCAACAGTATACCCCTTTTCCGTCAGAGGTGAGCTTTCAGTCAGCTCTACCGCTTCAATCTCCGTTCCGTCAAGCTCAAATTCAGGAGTTGTAAAAACCGTACCGAGGTCATACTGCTCCATATTGCTGTAAAAAACCATTCCGTTCTTAACGGCAAAAATAACATTGAAAACCTCTTCCTCCATAAGTGTTTCTATCCAATCACGGTTGATATAAACAACCATTACACCAAGCGGTTCACCATTTTCCGAATATTTTTTTCTTATATAGCTAAGATATATTTCACCGTCCGATGGATTTTTCATAACGCTCCACACGGGAACATCGGTTGCCATTGCTTCTTTAAACCAGTTGGAATTTCTTATCTGTTCGGTTATACGCTGAAATGAGATATTATACAAAAAACCATTCGTATCCTCGCCCATATCAACAAAAAATGTTATATCCGAAATCTGCGAATATGCATTCGTATAATTTTTTATAATGCTGTGTTCGGCATAATATTCGAGATAATCATTATGCGTCATACCGCTGTTAAGGATATAATTTATATTTTCATCGTTATATATAACATCAGCCGCCGCTGAAGTGGTGAAAAGCGTATCAGAAAGTCTCAGCTTAAGGCTTTCGACCTCCTTATATGCCTCTCTGACCGTACTTTCCTGCAACACACCTATAGTATTCATTATCAGATAAACACCTGCGGCAAATACAGGAACGATAACGACGATAAACATTGCGATAAGCTTGGTTCTTATATTGGTATTAAGCAATTTATCTATAAGCTTTTTCATATTTCCGCCTCTTTTGAAATTTCCTCCGCTTTAAGACAAAGCCTGTAAACAGGAGCAAGCTTTTCAAATTCACTTTTTATAAACGGAATAAGTCTGTCGCCGAAAAGAAGCTCATAATCATTGCTTGATGCGTTTACCGAAATGGATTTTCTGTTCAGCCAGAACTGTTTATCCTCATTTTCATCGGGAAATCTGTTTTTCTTATACATTTCACCGTCAAGAGAAAACTGCGGACAGCTTTTCAGCATTTTTTTCACGTTTGCATACTCTTTTTCATCGTCAAGGATTATTTTTCGCAAGCTTTCCATAACCTTTGCCGGCGTATGATAATAACCGCAGCCATAGGAAAAGCCTGTCTGCATTATACAGAAGTAAAAGGACAGGACATCACCCATACGCTCTCTCGGTCTGCTAACGTTGAGCCAGATATGATCTCTGAAAAGTGATTTATCGCGAGTAAAGCGTGTATCTCTGCGAACTCTTGAAACACATTTCGGAGTGCATACAAGCTCGCTGTCAATATTTTTGAAAACAGGCTCAAGCTCGGCAGCAAGCTGTGTAAACGGCTCTGTTACAAATTTCTTGTAATCGGGCTTTCGTTCTTCATAATAATCCTTACTGTCACGAAGCTTAAGCTCAAAAAGTATATCAATAGACTTTCTTGAAAAATTCATGATCTTTTCCTCATTAAAAAATAAACCCGTTTCTCATAAAAGAAACGGGTCATTACTGGTTGGGGTGCAGGGATTTGAACCCCGGAAAATGCCTGAGTCAGAGTCAGGTGCCTTACCGCTTGGCTACACCCCAGTATAAGCCGCCGATTACGGCGATGCAATAACGGCAACTTACCTTGGTTGGGATAGTTGGATTTGAACCAACGAAATGACGGAGTCAAAGTCCGTTGCCTTAGCCGCTTGGCTATATCCCAATGTCATTCTGGAAGATAATCAAGCTCATCGTCAAGCGACTATGTTATTATAGCACCATAATCTCATCTTGGCAATACCTTTTTTGCATTTTCAGCATTCTACACAAGTTTTTTTTATTCTTTTGTGCATCTTTCACATTTCGCTTCTGTTTTCCAATGCTTTAAAAAGGGTCGTTTTATCAGCATATTCCACCATTGCACCAACGGGCAAACCGAACGCAAGCCTCGTTACCTTAACTCCAAGCGGTTTGAGTAGCTTGGAAACATAGACTGCTGTTGCTTCACCCTCGACTGTGGGGTTGGTTGCCATTATAACCTCTCTTATACCTCCGTCATTAACTCTTGCAAGCAATTCCTTCAAGCGGAGCATATCAGGAGTAATACCATCCATCGGAGAGAGCAGTCCGTGCAGGACATGATATACTCCGTTATACTCGTTTGTTCGTTCAAAAGCTTCTATATCCTTTGGGGCTTCGACAACACACACTGTACTATGATCTCTCATATCATCGTCACATATCGGGCAAAGCTCCTTTTCGGTGAAATTTGCACATACAGAGCAATATCTGACCTTACTGTGAGCGTTGATTATTGCATCGGAAAAAGCCCGTGCTTCGTCGTCCGTCATTGTCATAACGAAATACGCAAGTCTTTGAGCCGATTTCATACCTATGCCGGGAAGTCTTGCGAACTGCTCTGCAAGCAAGACAAGCGGAAGTGCTGTTTTTGACATAAAGCTATCCTCCAATAGTATCATTGAATAACGGGAATCCAAAAAATCGGATTCCCGTTTGCATATTCTAAAATCAGAAAAGTCCAGGGAAAGAAACTCCGCCCGTGATTGCTCCCATTTCTGTTTCAGATGTAGCCTCAATCTGGTGAACAGCGTCATTAAACGCACTGATAACAAGATCCTGAAGCATCTCGATATCGTCCTTATCAACAACATCAGGCTTTATTGTAAGCGTCTTTATTTCCTTTTTTCCGTTCATAACGACCTCAACAGCACCGCCGCCTGAGGTTGCGGTAAACTCTCTGTTCTCAATATCCTCCTGAAGAGAGGTGATCTGCTCCTGCATTTTCTGTGCCTGCTTGATCATTCCCTGCATATTCTGAGCTCCGCCGCCCATACCCTGTGGCAATCTTGCTTTCATAATTAATAACTCCTTTTAATTGTAATTACACCGCAGCATCACGGCATAGATTTTCTATATCGGAACGGGAGCTACGACTGCTCAGTCGGTATCCCGTTATCCTTCGCTTTTTTTAATATTGCTTCAATTGAAGATCCTGATTCTGTACTTTCCTTTTTAGCTGTACATTTTGCGCGGATATTATATACCTTGCCTGTTACCTTGAAAATAGCTCCCTTAAGCTTTTCCGCATTATCTCCTGTCTTCAAAACGGACATAAAAAAAGAATTTTCCGAAAAAATAAGCATAATATCTCCGCTTTCGAGCGCATATGAACCGACAAGCGCCGCAGAACCCGACGGGCAAGCCACTTTATATTCATCAAGAATATCAAGCCATCTCTCAACAGGCTTGAAGCTCTGTGTATCTGCTTTTTCCTGCGGTTCTGCAGTCTTTGTAGATTGCAAAGGACGAGTTTCTGCCGAAGCTGTCGGACGGCTTTGAACCTGCGGAGCTTGTGCATTTGCCAATTTTCTCTCCAACATTTCAATTTTAGCATAAATTTCGGAATTGTCAATAGAATTAGGCAAATCTGCTCTTTGAGTGCAGAGCCTTATCATGCACATTTCTATTTCGACTCGCTTTGACGGAACTCTTCCGATACGATTCCCGGTTGTCTGCAAAATGTCCAAAGCTGAAAAAATTTCGTTTTCGGGTATTTTTCGTGAAAGCTCCCTCACCTGCTCGACCTCGCTCGGTAGACAGTTCAGCACCGATTCATCATCGGGTACAGCTTTGGCAAGCATAATATTTCTTAACTGGGCGATCATTTCGGAGCAAAGCAGCTGCATATCCTTTGATGAATCATACAGCTCGCCTACCGTTTTTACAGCTTCGGCTGTATTATGCTCTGCAACGGCTTCAAGAATACGAAAAACAGGTCCGCTTCCTGCTATGCCCGCAGCACCTGCAGCAACCTCTTCGGTAATATCATCCGAATATGCCGTGCATCTGTCCAAAAGTGACAAAGCATCTCTCATACCGCCGTCAGAAGCTTTTGCAATAAGCATAGCCGCTTCATCTGTTATTGCAAGCTTTTCCTGTTCAGCGACCCATTTAAGCCTGTCCGCAATATCACGGGGCTTTATCCTGTGGAAATCAAAACGCTGACAGCGTGAAAGAATAGTCGGCAGAACCTTATGGATTTCAGTAGTTGCAAGAATAAACTTGACATGAGCGGGAGGCTCTTCCATAATTTTCAGCAATGCGTTAAATGCAGCAGGCGAAAGCATATGCACTTCGTCAATGATATAGACCTTATACTTACAGCGTTCGGGCATATAAACAGTACCCTCACGCAGATCTCTTATATCCTCAACGCCGCTGTTGGAGGCCGCATCTATCTCAATAATATCTCCAAGTGAACCATCGTCTGCATCACGGCATATTTCACATTCAAGGCATGGGTTTCCGTTCACAGGATTTAAGCAATTCATCGCCTTTGCAAGTATTCTCGCACAGGTGGTTTTTCCTGTACCTCTTGATCCTGTAAAAATATATGCGTGGGCAGTTCTGCCAGACACGATCTGATTGGCAAGCGTTTGAGTGACCTGCGGCTGAGATACAACATCAGCAAAGCTCAGCGGACGGTATTTTCTGTACAACGCCTGATACAACGCTTACACTCCCTTTCACTCATCATTTCTGCTTCATATCGTCGCTTATTTCATCGTATAAGCCAACGCTTTCCGCAATTTTACAATAATACTGCTTAAAGCCTTCAACATCTGCCAGATTTGCCGCAAGTGCTTTTCTGTACAATTTATCGCTTTTTTCAAGCTCCTTCATCCCAAGATAAGCAAGAGAGCAGCCGCCAAGCGCAAAAACAGCATTCCTATGATTCAAAACAGCTCTTTCAAACCATTTATACGCCATGTCATAATCTCCCTTTGCGAGATAACACATTCCGTATTCGGTATAAATAAACTCAAAGCAGATATCTGTTGCCTCAAGGCTGTCATATATTTTGAGCGCCTTATCATAGGAACATGTTTCAACATAGCATCTTGCAAGCAGAACCTCAACCGTTCTTGTTCTGTCATCAATCCCAAGCTCAATAGCCTGAAGGAAATAATTGATCGCATTTGTATCATATCCCATTAGACGATATGAATTCGCTAGATAAAAGTTTACCACAGCCTTTTCCCTGTCAGTAAGCTCCAGCTCAAGCAAATCCTTAAAATACTCAACAGAATCAGCTATCTCACCGCATCTTACGCACTCCATACTTTCGCTGAAAAGACGTGCTTTTTTTGAATATCCCCGAAAAAGCCTTCCGACAATGTACCGATCCAGTCCGCGCCTCGCAGCTTCGTTTGAGCTGACATACGCAATATACACAGCCGCACCTGCGACCGCTGTTTCAGAAATGACAAAATAAAGAATTCTTATAACGCTGTCAAATTCTATTGCAAAAAACGGATAGCATAATACCAGCATTATCGGCAAAACGCTTAACAGATTACGCTTCACCTTTTTAAAGAAAAACCAATTATCCATCATAAACTTCCTGACTGTTTTTATACAAAAAATCCGATACATAGGTGTGCAGGCTTGCTGCGGCACACAGAGCGAACCGCTTAATGCTGCTCGGTTCCCCGCCTGACATGGTTCACGGTGTTCTGTTGCACAGGGCCCGCACACCTATATACCGGATAATCCGATTTATAGATAAACGTTGTAGATCAAACGGCTTATTACACTGCCACTCGATTACCTGAATATAATATCATATTTCACAAAAAATGTCAAGCACTTTGATGAATTTTTACGTTTTTAAAATGCTGAACAAGTTCTTATAAGTTTTTTTGTGCAGTTTTCATTATAAATTTAGCAAAAATCAACAGTCTGATATGCTATGTTTTTACTATTTATACAGAAAATTATTTCTATTGAAAATTACTATTGAAATTTTTGAAACTATGAGTTAAAATATTAGTGTGTATGTTAAACGTTTTCTTTATCATACATAAACCTAAATATTTTTTATCAAAAACTATAAAAAATTTATATCATCAAACGATATAAACAAAAACAAAAAAGCATTTATAGGAAGAAAGGAACATTCATAGCTATGGGTTCAAATATCATTCTTTACGGCCCTCCGGGAACAGGTAAGACCTATAATACGATCGCTTATGCGATCTCTATTATTTACGGCAGACCTATCCGTGAGGTTATGAGCGAGGATTACGGAGATCTGCTTGAAAAATACAACGCTCTTAAAACGCTCTATGGTCAGATAGAATTTACCACATTCCACCAGTCGTTCGGATACGAGGAATTCGTTGAAGGTATAAAGCCTGTTTTCATTCAGGTTATGAACGAGAAGGGTGAGCGTTCCCGTAAGGAAGAGATGGTTTATAAGGTAAATCAAGGTGTTTTCAAGCGTTTTTGTGACGAAGCCGCCAAAAACCCGGGTGAAAAATACGTATTCGTGATAGACGAGATCAACCGAGGCAACGTTTCCAAGATTTTCGGTGAAATGATCACTATTATTGAACCTACAAAGCGTCTTGGACAGGCGGAAGAAGCGACCGTTAAGCTTGCATATTCGCAGGAAGCTTTCGGTGTGCCTGACAATGTTTACATAATCGGAACTATGAACACCGCCGACCGTTCTATCGCAATGCTCGACTCCGCCTTGAGGAGACGCTTTGACTTCGTTGAGATGATGCCGAACCCCGAGCTGCTCCGGGGAGTTGTTATAGAAGGAATTGACGTCTGTGAACTGATGTATAAAATCAATAAGCGAGTTGAGATACTTCTTGACAGAGATCATACCATAGGTCATGCTTATTTTATGCCGCTGAGAAGCCGTCCCAGCCTTGCTGTGCTTGCACATATATTCAAAAACTCGATAGTCCCCCTTCTTCAGGACTATTTTTACGATGATTATGAAAAGATACGTCTTGTTCTCGGTGACGCAAACAAGGAAAAGAACGAACAGTTTGTTGTAAAAACAGACGTTGACTATGCGCAGATATTCGGTGCAAATGCAGAGCTTTACCTTGAAAACGATGATATTTATACAATAAATAATGCCGCCTTCGGCAACATCAACGCATATCTTAAAATTTAAGGAAAAATTTCAATGAATAAAGTAAAACGCTTTGTTATAACGGACGCTGACTCCTTTGTGAGAGGCGGCACATCGGACGATCCTCATATTATCCCGATACCCGAGCATAATTTTGATCGTCTTGCCGATTTTACAGAAAATAACCGCTATCCTGTTATGCACGAAATACAGCTTCCAGACGGAAGAATGTCTATTCATCCGGCACGCTATGCAGGTATAATAACGCTTCGCGACGGCACACAGATCGAACTTGTGCCGCAAATAGCAGCGAATAAGGAAGAGAATACTATAGTATCAAAAATGCTCATTCTGCGAATGCTTGAAGCAATAATTGAAGTGCCTGTTAAAAAGGTAAATGAGAGATACTTCAAAAAGGAGCAGCTGAATATATTCGAAATATGCGTGAGAATGTTCCTTGATGAAGTAGAAAACGTTGTACGAGGCGGTCTTAAGCAGACTTATGTTCCATACAGAGGAAATGAACCCTTTGTAAAAGGAAAAACCATTTATTCCGAGCACGCCAAGAAAAATTATGCGCATAAAGAAAAATTTTTCGTCGAATACGATGTTTTCAGCATAAACCGTTCCGAAAACAAGCTGATAAAGACTACACTCTCCGCTCTTTCAAAGCTTTCAACAAACGGTCTTAATCTCAAAAGAATAAGAACGCTGCTAATGGATTTTGATGGAGTGGATTTCTCAACTAACCTTAAGCGTGATTTTAAAAATGTAATTGATGACAGAAGCATGGCAAGGTATTCGAGAGCTATGGGTTGGTGCAGACTTTTTCTGTTGAATAAAGGCACAACATCATTTTTCTGTGGTGGAAAGGTTGCATACGCAATGCTTTTCCCAATTGACAAGCTTTTCTGCGGCTGTATTGCCACAAGTCTACGCCGACAGCTAGACCGTACAAAATATAACTTCTTAACGCCCGAAAAAATGACAAATTCTGTCAACAATGTTTCACTTGACCTTAATATGGAGCCTGTTTCCAATTTTTATGTAAAAAACAAGCAGGACGATTCATACATAAACATTGTATTCAAATTCTATGATTTCAAGAACTACCACGGAAAGGATACCGATGATACGGCTGTAGTTTTCCCTGCTACAGAAGTTCTTAATCGTAACATTGACGGAATGAAGAAAAATATGTATCTTGTCGATCTGAAAGACATTGACGGAAGCGTGTCAATATTGAATGAAACCTTCTTTTTATAAAATTTGCCGCTCTTCGGGGCGGCTTTTTTTGTTTTTTTCAAAATAACTATTGCAATTCTTCCAAAAAAAGTGTATAATGAAATTGGGTATCTATCTAAATGAGATACTTTTGAAAGGATATGATGTAATGAACGAATATTCAGAAATAAATTCAGCCTATATCCTGCATATACTTTTATGGGTAACAGGTATCTTGTCGTTTATCCTTGGATTTGTTCTCGGTGTATGCTCTTTGAAGAAGCTGAATAAGGTCCGCAATAAGCATAATAATGAAAGCTTTGACGCTGACGAATATATCCGCAGTCTTAATCTAGAATAAAATAAAAAGGAATTATGAAATATGAAGCTTGGTATGGTTGGTCTTCCGAACGTCGGAAAAAGTACACTTTTTAACGCACTTACAAACGCGGGTGCAGAATCTGCTAATTACCCCTTCTGCACAATTGAACCAAATGTCGGAGTTGTTTCCGTCCCCGATGAGCGTCTTCTGAAGCTCAAGGAAATGTATGAACCAAATAAATTCACCCCTGCAACTCTTGAATTTGTCGATATCGCAGGTCTTGTAAAGGGCGCTTCAAAGGGTGAAGGGCTCGGAAACAAGTTCCTTGCAAATATCCGTGAGGTTGACGCTATCGTTCACGTTGTACGCTGCTTTGAGGGTACGGACGTTATCCACGTTGATGGTAATATCAACCCGAGAAGAGATATCGAAACTATCGATCTTGAACTTATTTTTTCTGATATTGAAATGCTCGACCGCAGGATCGACCGCACAAAGAAGCTTGTCAAGGGCGATAAAAAATATACAACAGAGGTGGAATTTCTTGAAAAGCTCAAGGCTCATCTCGAAGCAGGTCATTCCGCGCGATCCTTTGACTTCACAGAGGAAGAAGCGGAAGCGATCAAAAGCACTCCCCTCCTCTCAGCTAAGCCTGTAATTTTTGCGGCTAACCTCTCTGAGGAGGATTTTAAGAACAATATCGAAAATTCCATGCATTATAAGACAGTATGTGAAATTGCCGCAGAAGAAAAAGCTTCTGTTTTCCCGATATGCGCTCAGCTTGAAGCAGAAATTTCCGATATGGGCGATGAAGACAAGGCTATGTTCCTTTCAGAGCTTGGTCTTGAGGTTTCGGGTCTTGACAGAATTATCAAGGAAGGCTATGCTCTGCTCGGTCTTATCTCTTTCCTTACAGCAGGAAAGGACGAAGTAAGAGCATGGACTATCACCAACGGTACAAAGGCTCCAAAAGCGGCAGGTAAAATTCACACCGATTTTGAAAAGGGCTTCATAAGAGCAGAGGTTGTTTCCTTTGAGGATCTTATTGCTTGCGGAACAATGGCTGCTGCTAAGGAAAAAGGACTTGTACGTCTTGAAGGAAAGGAATATGCTGTCCGTGACGGAGATATTGTTCTTTTCCGATTTAACGTTTGATCGTAATGGGAAATCCCCCTTATGATAGATAATTGAAGAACCAAGGGAAAACGGTTTTTCAATACAGTAAATCCCTTTGGGAAAAAATTATTGGAGGAAATAACAATGAACACAAAAAAAATGCTTGCAGCAGTTATGGCTCTCACTATGACAGCTGCTCTTACCGCTTGCGGCGATGACGATACCGGCACAAAAAGCGGCGACGTAACTACCACTACTGAAGCAACAACTACCACAGGTGTTACAGTCGAAGTAAACACAGAGGCTCTAAAGGACGAAGAGCAGACTGCTCTCGAAAATGTTATGAACCAGCTCCGTGATGTTGAGCTTGAAAACAAGGAGCTCAAATGGTTCTCTAACTACGACCTTAACCCTACAACGAACGGCGCTTCCAA
Source organism: uncultured Ruminococcus sp. (assembly GCA_964619105.1). Lineage (GTDB taxonomy): Bacteria > Bacillota > Clostridia > Oscillospirales > Ruminococcaceae > UMGS363. The sequence continues at coordinate 2,606 of CAZUDC010000003.1, read as the reverse complement.
AAAGGTTGAGGTTGAAATGTTTGAACAGAAATACGGTGGTACTATCAAGTATTACCCAACAGAGTGGGCTGACAGATATGATAAGCTTTCTACATATCTTCTCGGTGGCGAGGGCATTGACTTCTACCCTGGCAACGACGCAAATAACCTCCCAAGCGGTATTGTAAAGGGAATGTTCCAGCCTGTTGATGATTATATTGATATGGATTCTGCAATCTGGCAGAATGTTTCTTCCGCAATGGAGCTTTATAACTTTGGCGGCAAACACTGGACATTCGTTACAGCTGTTACACCAGAACAGGTACTTATTTACAATAAGGAAACAATTGAAGCGAATGGTCTTGACGATCCATGGGAGCTTTACAAGGCAGGCAACTGGAACTGGGAAACCTTCAAGTCCATGCTTCTTGAATTTGTTGATCCCGACGCAGAGCAGTACGGTCTTGATAACTGGTTCAATGAGAAGGCTCTCCATCTCTCCGCAGGCGTTCCTACAGTTTCCGCTGTCGATGGTCACGTTGTATGTAACATCAACGATCCTACAATTGAAAAGGCTATGAACTTCCAGTATGAGCTTTATCAGAACGGTCTTGTTCTTAACACAGAGCTTTTCAACTGGTCTATCCAGCCTCAGTTTATGGGTGAAGGCAAGGAGCTTTTCTGGCTTAATGGAACATGGGGTATTGAGGGTGATCCTGCAACATGGTCCATTCAGGTTGCTCCTGAGAATATCGGTATTGCACCTGTTCCTTCTCCCGAAGGATCCGATCCCTATCAGTCTGTATCCGTTCAGGGTTACGCTCTTTGTGAAGGTGCTCAGAATCCTGAGGGTGTTGCACTTTTTGCTGAATGTACTATTCTTGCAAATAACGATCCTTCCACTATTGAGATCAACCACAGAAAGCAGAAGGACGACAGCCAGTGGACAGATGAAATGATCGAGAGAGTTGACGAGATCACAGAGCTTGCTCTCCAGTACCCTGTTATCGACCTTGCAGCAGGATGCTCCGCTGATATTGCTTCCATCACAACGGATGGCGGTGCAGATGTCGGCACAAGAGCTCCTTTCCACGGCACTGACTGGGCTACAGTAAGAGAATCCACAGCTGATACCCTTATCATGCTTGTTGAAGAAGTTGACGAAAAGCTTCAGGCTGCTATTGCTGAATAATTATTGATAAAAAAGATGTACAGCGTAAAATTTGCTGTACATCTTTTCCATTTATATCATATGTTACAATAAAAAGAAAAGAATTATTGCTGTTTTTCCGTATAAAAACAAAAAAATTGATTTTTTTATTTTTTTTTGAAAAAACACTTGCTTTTTTCTTTTACTTATGGTATAATCGTAATGTTGATTATGTAACGACTATGAAAAGGAGGTGTAACCCTATGGCAAAGTGCGAAATTTGCGGAAAGGGTGTTACTTTCGGTATAAAGGTTTCCCATTCACACCGTCGTAATAACAGAACTTGGAAGCCTAATGTTAAGCGCGTAAAGGCAATCGTTAACGGAACTCCTACACATATTTATGTATGCTCCAGATGTCTTCGTTCCAATAAGGTTACCCGTGCTGTATAATTGCCGCAATAATAAGGACGCTTTAGTAATGAGAGCGTCCTTTTTATTTTCAATAAGGGGCTTGCCCCGTCATTTAACATGGCAAGGGTTGGCGAAGCCAACCTATGTTCAGTGGGAGATTGAACTCCCACTGAACAGTAAATGGAACACGCCGCCTTAGAGGCGGGGAACACATCTTGCCTAAGTTATATTTTTAACGTTTAAAACCTCGGAAAGGATTTCTCCCGCCCGAGGTTTTCTGGATTTTTTACAATTATTTACTAATTTTAAACCTTTACAGCCTTATGGAAAATCTTCTTGCCTTTTTTAATAACAACAGAAGCATCGATAGTTATAACAGCGTTAGGATCTGTTACCTTTACATCGTCAACTGCGATACCGTTCTGCTGAACAAGTCGTCTGCCCTCGCTCTTGGACGGACAAAGTCCCGTCTTAACAAGAAGGTCAAGGATATTAATGCCCCCGTCAAGCTCTGCGGCAGGAATTTCTGTTGACGGCATATCATCGGAAGCTCCGCCGTTCGCAAAAATTGCCTTTGCTGCGGCAAGAGCCTTATCCGCCTCTTCATCTCCGTGAACAAGCTTTGTTAGCTCATAAGCAAGAAGCTCCTTAGCCTTGTTAAGCTCTGCACCTTGCATTGTTTTTTCCATTTCTTCGATCTGCTCGATAGGAACAAAGGTGAGCATTTTCAAGCACTTGATCACATCTGCGTCGTCAACATTTCTCCAATACTGGAAGAAATCATAAGGAGATGTCTTTTCAGGATCAAGCCAGACAGCGCCACTTACTGTCTTACCCATTTTCTTGCCCTCGCTATTAAGGAGTAGTGTTATCGTCATTGCGTGAGCGTCCTTGCCAAGCTTTTTACGGATAAGCTCCGTACCGCCGAGCATATTTGCCCACTGGTCATCGCCGCCGAACTGCATATTACAGCCATATTTCTGGTAAAGCATATAAAAATCGTAGCTCTGCATTATCATATAGTTAAATTCAAGGAAAGTAAGTCCCCTCTCCATACGCTGCTT
>CAZUDC010000002.1:0-33251 GCA_964619105.1 uncultured Ruminococcus sp. | reverse complement strand
GGCTTGTAATAGGTATGACAGCACATGTTGATTCAGGAAAAACAACTCTTTCAGAAGCTTTGCTCTATCGTTCAGGAACAATACGCAAGCTTGGCAGAGTTGATAAACGTGATGCTTTTCTTGATACACATTCAATTGAAAAGGAAAGGGGGATAACGGTTTTTTCAAAACAAGCTGTTATGCCGTATAATGGAAATGAGTATTTCTTGCTTGATACACCTGGTCACACAGATTTTTCAGCTGAAACGGAAAGAACCTTCAGTGTTCTTGATTATGCTGTGCTTGTCATAAGCGGTACGGACAGTGTTCAAAGTCATACTGAAACGCTGTGGAAGCTTTTACGCAGTTACAGTATACCTACGTTTATTTTTGTAAATAAGATGGATATTTCTTCTCTTGACAAGAGTTATATTCTTGCTGATATGAGAAAAAGACTATCCCAGAATATTGTAGATTTTACGCCTTCAAAGGACGAGCTATGCGATAATCTTGCTCTTTTGAGTGAAAAAATGATGAACGAATATCTCGAAAATGGAAATATTTCAGATGATACTATCGCCATGGAAATATCAGATAGTACAGCTTTCCCGTGTTATTTTGGTTCAGCATTAAAGCTTGATGAAATAGATACATTTTTGTCGGCTATAGATATGTATACTCGTTCACCTGAATATTCAGACGATTTTGGAGCAAAGGTATATAAAATTACAACAGAAGGAACAACACGTCTTACGCATATGAAAATAACAGGAGGCAGTCTTAAAGTTAAAACAGCCTTTGGGACAGAAGAAAAGGTCAACCAGATCAGAGTATATTCAGGTTTGAAGTATAATACAGCGGATGAGGTTTTTGCCGGCTCATTATGTACTGTTACAGGACTTTCATCAACTGCGTCAGGAATGGGGCTGGGCTTCGAGAGTGACGTTCATTCTCCCTTGCTTATGCCTGTTCTTTCCTATGCCGTAATTCTACCAAAGGATACGGACGCTCATACAGCTTTTGGAATGTTTCGCAGGCTTGAAGAGGAAGATCCACAGCTTCATATTTCATGGAATGAACAGTTGAAGGAAATTCACGTTCAGCTTATGGGAGAGATTCAGCTTGAGGTTCTGAAAAAGTTGGTAAAGGATAGGTTTGGTATTGATATTTCTTTTGGTATGGGAAGTATAGCATATAAAGAAACGATTGCCAAGCCTGTAGTTGGAATGGGACATTATGAGCCGCTAAGACATTATGCGGAGGTTCAGCTTCTTATGGAGCCTCTTGAATATGGAAGTGGACTTGTTTTTGAAACGGATTGCAGTGAGGATATTCTTGCTGTAAACTGGCAAAGACTTATACTTACGCATTTGCAGGAAAAAACACATATCGGAGTTCTTACAGGTTCGCCTATAACAGATATGAAAATAACTCTTGTTATGGGTAAGGCTCATCTTAAGCATACAGAGGGCGGCGATTTCCGTCAGGCTACTTATCGTGCGGTAAGAATGGGTCTTATGAATACAGAGAATGTTCTTCTTGAACCATATTACAGCTTCAGACTTGAAATACCATCTGCAAGTATTGGCAGAGCTTTGAGCGACCTACAGCAAATGGGAGCAGACTTTTTACAGCCTGATATTTTTAATGATACGGCTGTTATTGAAGGAAGTGCCGCTGTAAGACTTATGAATGAGTATCATCGTGAAGTTGTAGGCTATACAGGTGGAAAGGGCAGGCTTCTTTGTACTGTGAAGGGATATTTTTCCTGCAGGGAAAGCGAAAAGATAATTGAGGAAAAAGGATATGACGCTGAAGCTGATACAGAAAATCCTGCGGATAGTATTTTTTGCAGTCGAGGGGCAGGATATAATGTCAATTGGCGTGATGTTCCCGAGTATATCCATACGGAAAGTGGTATAAGCTTTGGAGCTGAAAATAAAAGCTGCAGTCTGAACATCAAACAAAATGACAGAAAAACAGCGAGCGACGAAGAACTAATGGAGATTTTTGAACGAACCTATGGCAAAATAAACCGTGAGCCGAGAGCTGCGGTAAGACGTGTGGATAAACCTGATTATTCCAAATACAAAACAAAGCCGCTTCCACCCGGTCCGGGATATCTTCTTGTAGATGGTTATAACATTATATTCGCTTGGGACGAACTGAAAAAACTTGCAAATGACAGTCTAGACCTTGCAAGAGCGAGGCTTATTGATATATTATGTAATTATCAGGCATATAAAAAATGCAGTCTTATACTTGTCTTTGACGCATATAAGGTCAAAGGAAATTACCGTGAGGTGGAAAAAGTGGGGGAAATATCAGTCGTTTACACAAAGGAAGCTGAAACGGCGGATATGTACATAGAACGTGTAACACACGAGATTGCAAAGGATCATAGGGTTAGGGTCGCAACATCTGATGGTGCGGAGCAGATAATCATTCTTGGCAGCGGCGCTTACAGAATATCAGCCTCTGAATTTTTAGAAGAAGTAAAAGCCGCTGAAAATGAGATTCGAAACCATATTGAAAGTCTTCCTAGGATAAAAAACACACAAAGTATTATAAATAATAGAAAAGAGGAAAAAAATGGATAAAATTACTATGGTTATTACAGGAGGAGCCGGTTTTATCGGCTCCCATTTTATACGATATATTATGAAAAAATATACGGATTATCGTGTTGTATGTGTAGATAAGCTGACATATGCAGGAAATATTAAATATCTGGATAATGAATTACGTAAACCAAGCTTTAGATTCGTTAATGCAGATATATGCGATAAAAAAGCGATTTCTAGCCTTTTTGAAGAAGAAAAACCGAATATTGTAGTTAATTTTGCGGCGGAAAGTCACGTTGACAGGTCAATTTCTGATCCAAATATTTTTTTACAAACGAATATTATTGGAACCGATGTGCTTCTTGGGGCATGTACGAAGTATGATTTGATTCGTTTTCATCAGATCTCAACCGATGAGGTTTACGGAGAATTGCCGCTTGATAATTCGGATGTGCTTTTTACAGAGGATATGAAGCTTTCGCCAAGCAGTCCATACAGTTGTTCAAAGGCATCTGCGGATATGCTTGTGTTGTCCTACGCAAAAACCTACGGATTGCCTGTTACAATAAGCAGATGCACAAACAATTATGGTGAGCGTCAGTTTCCTGAAAAGCTGATACCGCTTATGGCATATAAAGCTGTGAGAAATGAGTCTTTACCAATATATGGTGATGGAAAAAACGTGCGTGATTGGATATATGTCGGCGATCATTGTACAGCTATTGATATGATAATTCATAAGGGAAGAATAGGTGAAATATATAATATCGGAGGAGAAAATGAGCTAAGCAATATTGATATAGTCAGGTATATTTTAAAATATTACGGAAGGCAGGAGCACCTAATAACCTTTGTGGAGGACAGACCAGGTCACGACAGGAGATATGCTGTTAATACCGATAAAATAAAAAATGAGTTGGGTTGGCAGGCAAAAACAGATTTTGAATATGGCATAAAAAAAACGCTTAAATGGTATTCTATAAATTCAATAAGAAAGTAGTCGTTGATATTGAAGTCAAGTATAAATTTTCAGTAAAGGAGCAAAATAAATATGAAAAAACAGATAAGTGCATTGGAAATTTCAAAAAATGTAATTACAAAGGTTGTAAAAGAAGGTGATATTTGCATTGATGCAACAGCAGGACGAGGTTTTGATACAGCTTTCCTGTGCGAATTGGTTGGAGCGGAGGGAAAGGTTATAGCTTTTGATATACAGCAGAGTGCAATCAAAAGCACATCGGAGCTGCTTTCTGAAAAAGGATTCTCAGACCGTGCTGAGTTAATTCTTGGCAGTCATACAGATATTGATAAATATGCAGAAAAGGAAAGTGTTTCATGTATAACTTTTAATTTTGGATGGCTTCCTGGTGGAGATCATAATGTTCATACTATTAAAAGCTCAAGTCTTGAGGCAGTTGAAAAATCGCTTTATCTTATCAAAGAGGGAGGTCTGATTTCGATGATTATTTATTACGGTAGAGAAAACGGTTTTGAAGAAAGAGATGCATTGCTTCAATATGTAAAGACGATAAATAGTACAGAATTTACGGTTATTACGGCAGATTTTTCAAATAGAACCAATTGTTATCCTATACCCGTTTTTATATATAGGGGGTAATCCAACGGCTTAGAAATAAAACGTGTATAATTAATTAAAAAAAATGAGGTATAGCTTCATTTTTTGTTATCAGTAGTCAAAAAAAGAGTATTAATGCTATTTTATTACATTTTATGAGATAATTTAACAGGAGATATGAAATTTGTTTTGTATTATTTATCATGTTTATTGTTTGTTTAAATATGAAGGGAGTTTTTTGTATGGCACTTCGCATTAGGGCGTTGCGTGAGGATAAGGATTTAACTCAAAAGAATCTCGCCAACTATCTTGATTGTACACAGCAGACTTATTCAAGGTACGAAACAGGTGAACTTGAGCCGTCGCTGTCTGTATTGATTAAGCTTGGTGTTTTTTATGATGCAAGTGTTGATTATATAATAGGGCTCACAGATGACAGACTTCAGAACTGGAGCGATTCTGCACTTGAACAGAATAATGCACGGGAACTTGAAAAAAAACGCAACGATCAGCTTAGTATACCAAAAGCAAAACGTGGAAGAAAACCCAAAAATCTTGTTGATAATAAATAAAAAACGGCTGAATCACTTTCAGCCGTTTTCATATTATAAAAAAATCGTCGAAATAAATTCGACGATTTTTTTTTACTTTTAGAATTCAAGCTTATTTTCAAGATAAGCTGTAAGATCCTCGATCTTTATGCGTTCCTGTTCCATAGTATCGCGATCACGAACAGTAACACATCCATCTTTTTCAAGAGTATCAAAGTCATATGTAATGCAGAAAGGCGTTCCAATTTCATCCTGACGGCGGTAGCGCTTACCGATCTGACCAGCTTCATCATACTCAACATTGAACTTCTTTGCGAGCATTGAATATACTTCTAAAGCAGGCTCTTTAAGCTTTTTAGTAAGAGGAAGAATTGCAGCCTTCACAGGCGCAAGAGCAGGGTGAAGATGCATAACCGTCCTTACATCGCCATCGCCGATAGTTTCTTCATCATAGGCATCGCAGACGATTGTAAGGAAAAGACGTTCAACTCCAAGGGACGGTTCAATAACATAAGGGATATATTTTGAATTATCATCAGGATCAAAATATTCAAGTGATTTGCCGCTCTCATTCTGATGTTGTGTGAGGTCGTAGTCCGTTCTGTCAGCAATACCCCAAAGCTCACCCCAACCAAAAGGAAATTTGTATTCAAAATCAGTAGTTGCTTTTGAATAGAAACAAAGCTCTTTAGGGTCGTGATCTCTTAGACGGAGATTTTCTTCCTTGATTCCAAGGCTAAGAAGCCAGTTTTTACAATGACTTCTCCAATAATCAAACCACTCAAGATCGGTTCCCGGCTTGCAGAAAAATTCCAGTTCCATCTGTTCAAATTCACGAACACGGAAAATGAAGTTTCCCGGAGTGATCTCATTTCTAAAAGATTTACCGATCTGACCAACACCGAAAGGTACTTTTTTTCTAGTTGTACGTTGAATATTTGCAAAATTCACAAAAATACCCTGTGCAGTTTCAGGACGAAGATATATTTCAGATTTTGAATCCTCCGTGACGCCCTGAAATGTCTTAAACATAAGATTAAACTGGCGGATATCAGTGAAATCCTGTTTTCCGCAGTTTGGGCATTTTATACCCTTTTCATTGATATAGTTTATAAGTTGTTCATTTGACCAGCCACCTGTGTTTGTGCCGTCAAAATCCTCAATAAGCTTATCCGCACGATGACGTGTTTTGCATGCCTTACAGTCCATAAGAGGGTCAGAAAAGCCGCCAAGGTGACCTGATGCTACCCATGTCTGTGGATTCATAAGTATTGCTGAATCAAGTCCAACGTTATACGGGCTTTCCTGAACAAACTTTTTCCACCAAGCTTTTTTTATGTTATTTTTAAGCTCAACACCGAGTGGACCATAGTCCCATGTATTTGCAAGTCCCCCATAGATTTCCGATCCAGGATATACAAAGCCTCTGCCCTTGCAGAGAGCAACAATTTTGTCCATTGATTTTTCTGCCATTTCAATAAACCACCTTATCATAAATAGTACTTATATTATTATAGAACAAAAAGACGATATTGTCAAGAATTTTACGAAAAAAAGAGCGGAATCGCAATGAAACCGCTCTTTTTTGATTATGCTTTTTTGACTTTTTTTTCGGGAACTCTTTTATCTTCAAGATATGACCAAAGCACAGGTGCAAGACATACAGAGGAGTATGTGCCTGCGATCATTCCTACCATAACAGGAAGTGAGAATGAAATAATTGAGGTTACACCATAAACAGCGGCAACGATAGTAACAGAAAGCATTGCAAACACAGTAGTAACGGATGTATTGATCGAACGTGTAAGGCTCTGATTTGTACTTAGGTTTACTATTTCATCTCTTGTCATCTTTTTACCATAGAGCTTATTGTTTTCACGTATTCTATCGTAAATAACGATCGTGTTATTGATTGAATAACCAAGGATTGTAAGAACAACAGCCATAAAGTTTGCATTGATGCTCATACCGCAAACAATGAATGTTCCATTGCAGATGATACAGTCGTGAAGAAGTGCACTTACAGCACAGATACCAGCAAGCCAACCGCCTATATGCTTAAAGCGAATCGCAATATAAATGATAAGAACAATTGCTGAAAGAATTACAGCCACGATACACTTTAAGAAGAACTCACGTCCTGATGAAGCTGAAACATCTGATGATTCAATAAGTTCAACGTTGTTTTCTGTATATTTTTCTGAAAGAGTGTTAGTAAGCTCAAACTGTTTATCTGAGGAAATGCTTTCGTTAGAAGTAAGAGAAAGCTGTATATTGCTTTTTCCTGATGAAAAATCAATTCCTGTAGTATACTGTACTCCTGATATTCCAAGAATGCTCTTAGCGTCGTTGGCGAAATCATCGCAATTAAGATCGCCATCATAAACGTATGTTATAATAGTACCGCCCTTGAACTGGATATCAAGATCTGCACCGAAAATAAATGTCGAAACTATCGAGAATACAACAAATACGATAGATATTGTGAAGAAAATCTTTCTCTTTGATATAAAGTCAAAGTTAAATTTATGCATTTTTCTTACCTCCATAAAGTACAGGATTTCTCATAGCTTTGAACTTTGAGAGGGAAGAGAGCATCATTCTTGAGCAGAATACACCAAAGAAAAGGTTTAAAACTACACCCGAAAGAAGCGTAAATCCAAATGAGTAAACAGTACCTGCTGTTGATGGACCGAACATAAAGAATGCAAAGTGAAGAAGCTTAGAAAATGCGCTGTCGGGAGTACCAAAAGCACCCATAAGGATAATGGCAACAAGCACCATTGTTACATTACCGTCAAGAATTGCGGTAAATGCGGTTTTAAAACCTGATTCGATAGCACCATCAAGTGTCTTTCCATTATAAAGCTCTTCTTTAACACGCTCAGACGTAATAACATTAGCGTCAACGCCCATACCGACAGCAAGGATAATTCCCGCAATGCCAGGAATTGTAAGGATGGAACCATTATTAAAGCCGAAATAACCCGAAACAAATGCAAGCGTGCCTGCAACCTGTCCAACAAGTGCTATAACAGCAACAAAGCCAGGAAGTCTGTAAATTGTAATCATATAAACTGCAATAAATACAAATGCGATTATTCCCGCAACCACCATTGCTTCAAGAGCACCAGAACCAAGGCTTGGCGATATTGTTGAGAAGCTTGCTGTAACAAGCTTGAACGGAAGAGCACCAGAGTTGATCTTATCAGCAAGTGCTTTTGAGCTTTCTGCATCAAAGCTTCCGCTGATCTGTGCTTGTCCATCGGTTATTACAGCACTTACTGTAGGAGCGGAAATGCAGGTATCATCCATCCATATGGAAATAACACCTTGTTCCTGATAAAGCTTAGCAGTTGCTTCCGCAAATTTCTCTTTTCCAGAATCTGTGAGGGTAAGACTTACTATATATTCACCCGCACTGTCACCGGTGTTGTAGTAAGCTCTGTAGGCTTCCTGAATGTCAGAGCCGACAAGAATAACGTTATCAGCAGTAACACCTGTTGGTGCTCCAAGCTCATCAACCTCATAGCCTTCTCTAAACGTAAGCTCGGCTGTTTCTCCAAGCTCCTTTACAGCTGCCTCAGGATCAAAGTCGGCTTCGCCTTCCTTCCAGGGGAACCTTACAATGATACGGCTGTTGTCATAGTCGATGTAACATTCGTAATCGGTGATTCCAAGATTTACCATTCTCTGGACGATAACCTCCTTAGCCGCATCCATGTTGGCATCGGTAGCTTCTACGTCCTCAGGCGGAGTAAAAGTAACGTCAACTCCACCCTTGATGTCGATACCAAAGCGGATATTGTCAACACCCTTGATATACACCTTACTTATATCTCCGTAATATGTGCTGAATCCAAAGAAAACGGAAAGTGCAAAAAGCACTATCAGCAACAGTATCACGAAGAAGACAGGTTTTTTTACCTTTCTCACGTTTTGACCTCCTATATTGTCGGAAAAAACTTGTCCGACTCAAATTATCGTTTAATTATAACATTTATTTTAATTATTGTCAATATTATTTTTGGAATATAATATCAAATAGTAAAAAATCTTTGTGAAGCAGAGAAGGCTTCGTCTTTGCCAAGCTCAACATAACCGCTTTTATCGGGTGAAATTTCAAGATTCGGAGCGTTGACCTGAGCAGTCATAGGTTCGGGGCAAAAATAATTTTTAAAACCTCTGTCGTTCCATATTATCCAAAATTTATAGCTGTCATCGACCTCATAACAAAGGCGTTTACCACTTTCGGTATCCATCATTACACAGCCATGAAAATCCTTTCCGTTGAGAGCTATTGTTCCGCCTGTGTACATATCGTTGCAGATATCTGTCAATACCGGGCATTTTGTACCATTGACATATTCTTTATCATAATTATTGAGATTAAGCTGTCTGCCGTTCGGAAGCCAGCGTTTCTTGTTGAACTGCAATTTTTTTTCTGCGGGGATTTGCAGACGTATTTTTTCAAGCTTACCATTGTCAACGAATGGTGCATTTATTGTTGTATGTGTAGCGATTGAAATAGGCATTTTTTTATCGGAATTGTTTATAAGCTTAATTGTGTGTTTCAACCCATCGGATGAAAGATCGATCGTTATTTCCGCAGTGAATTTTATAGGGAAGCAATTAAAGAAAAAATCATTTTCGTCATATGTATAGGTCGTTGTTACATATGAATGCTTGCTGTCAGAGTGTATATTCTTTATCTTATGAGCTCTTTTGTGAAGAAAGCCATGAAGGTGATTTTTGAATCTATCCTCATTTACGGGAAGCTTGTAAACATCGTCGGAGGTCTTGATAACGCCACCATCAAAACGATTAGGCAAATATAGCGTAGGTAAACCCCATATTTCTGGAGCTTTCATAAATTCCGAAATTGTAAGATCATCGGAGTATCTGAAAATTTCCATACGCTTTTCTTCATCACGGAAACGAATGACATTTGAGCCAAGAGAGGGGAGTACGATTGCATAATACCTTCCGAATCTAAGCTCGATAGCTTCTATTCCTTTAAATTTGATTTTTGTTGCACTATATTCTGACATAAAAAAACACCCTTTCATTTTATGATTCATATTCTCTTACTCTCAGAGGTATTCCCATACTCATTGCAAGCGCTTTTGTGCGGCTGACATCCTCGATGGGGATGACATCAACTACTGTAAATATCGTCTGCGGCAGATATGCCTTGCAGTCAGAAGCAAAAGAAAGCATAGCATCAAATGCATCCTCCCATTTCGGACGTGTCACCTCATTATACTTTTCCTTGCAGTATGAGTTAAGTGAAATAGATACGATATCAACTGCACCTTGTAAAAGCTTAGCGGTCGGTATCCCGTGGATCTTATCGCCAAGACCGTTTGTATTGAGCCGCACTGTAGCATTGTAATTTGTCTTGATAAATCCTCCGATTGCAATTACTTCGTTTACACGTTCCATCGGTTCTCCATAGCCGCAGAACACGACCTCCTTATACTTGGTCATATCAGTCTTTTCAAAAGCTGACTTTATTTCATCGAGAGATGGTTCGTGCTCAAGCCAAAGACTATCACTCCCGTATGCTCCATCGCCATTTTTCCTGATACAAAAGGTACAACTGCAAGGACATCTGTTTGTGATATTGATGTAAAGCTTGCCACCGACCTCATATAGAATATTCATTCTTTTTTTCATTGTTTAATATCCTTATTTCTTATCTATTTTAAGAGAAATATCGAAAGCCTTAACCGAATGAGTCAAAGCTCCGACTGAAATGATGTCTACGCCTGTTGCGGCAACCTCTGAAATATTTTCAAGTGTAACATTTCCTGACGCTTCTAGAACAGCATTTCCGTCAGCTATTTCAACACATTTTTTCATCTGCTCACATGTCATATTGTCAAGCATAATAACATCTGCATTGCAGGCAAGTGCTTCTCTCAGCTCATCCTCATTTCTGACCTCAACTTCAATTTTTATCATATGACCAATTTTTGAACGAAGAGCCTCAACAGCCTTTGTAATACTTCCGTAGGCGTCGACATGATTATCTTTGAGCATAGCCGCATCGGAAAGATTATAGCGATGATTCTTTCCGCCACCGACCGTTATAGCATATTTTTCAATTGCACGAAGTCCTGGCAGAGTTTTTCTTGTTTCCGTAACATGAGCGTTAGTTTCCTTGCAGCATTCAGCATATTTAGCAGTTTCACTGGCGATTCCCGACATATGCTGTAGGATATTGAGTGCGGTTCTTTCAGCCTTGAGTATAGCCTTGGTTTTTCCTGTTACAACAGCTATAACATCGCCTTTGTTTACCTTGCCGCCGTCTTTTATGTTTATCTGAACGCTTATATCCTTGTCAAGCATTTCAAAAACACGAATGGCAATGTCTATTCCGCAGAGAACGCCACTTGCTTTTGCAATAAAGCGAGCTGTAGAAACATCGTCATCGTCCAAAAGATAATCCGTTGCAACATCAACATAGTTTATATCCTCACGCAGCGCACGTTCAATAATTTCATCTGTGATAAATTGTGGTAAATTCATTTATTAATACTCCTTTTTTAACTGAACAATTCACTTTTGGATCTTTTTACAGCTTTGGCAAGCTGTCCTCCACATCTCAGGGGGCTAGTTCCATTTACTGTTCAGTGAAAGTTCAATCTCCCACTGAACATAGGCTGGTTTAGTCAACCCTTGTCACGTTAAATGACGGAACAAGCCCCATATTGAATATGTACACTTTAAAGCTCATCAACAACGCTGAACGCCTTACAAATGCTGTCCTGTATAAGCAAATCGGCTTCATTGTCCTTTGGGGTCGGTGTTTTGTTTATCAGCACAAGCCTGTTTCCTTTATAATAGTCAATAAGTCCGCAAGCAGGGTATACGGTTAGCGAGGTTCCTCCGATAACAAGCATATCAGCCTCTGAAATAGCCTTTACAGCACCATCAACTGTTTGCTGGTTAAGACCTTCCTCGTAAAGAACAACGTCAGGCTTAACAAGTCCGCCGCATTTGATACAGGGAGGAGGACCGTCAACGCTCTTTATGTATTCTGCGGGGTGATTTTCTCCGCATCTGAGACAGTAATTTCTGTGTACAGAGCCATGAAGCTCATAAACGGTTTTGCTTCCTGCTTTGTAATGCAGTCCATCAATATTTTGAGTTACTACAGCTGTAAGCTTGCCCATCTGTTCAAGTCTGGCAAGAGCGTAATGGGCAGAGTTTGGCTGTGCGTCAAGGCAGAGCATTTTCTCACGGTAAAATTCATAGAAATCCGCAAGGTGATTGACATAAAACGACCTGCTCAGAATTGTTTCAGGCGGATATTTATATTTTTGGTTATAAAGTCCGTCAACACTGCGGAAATCAGGTATGCCGCTTTCGGTGGAAACACCTGCTCCACCGAAAAAAACTATTTTCTCTGATTCTTCTATCCAATTTTTGAATTGTAAAAGCTTTTCGTCCATATTATCCTCTTTTCGTCACAGTCAGATCTTTTCATAGGTACAGAAATAGAATTTCAGTCCTTCGTATTCATACTCATCAGAGGCTTGTGTTAATTCCCATTCATCTGATTTATCAAGATCGGGAAAGAAAATTTCAGCATTGGCATTTGAGCTGATTTTTGTTATAAGTGCTTTTTTGCAATAGGGGAGAAGCTGCTTATATATTTCACCGCCGCCGACAACAAATATTTCTTCGTCATTTTCAGCAAGCTTTGCCACTTCGTTTACGCTGTTTGCTGTTACAGCATTTTCAACCTTAAAATTCGGATCTCTTGTAAGAATTATATTCTTCCTGTCCTTAAAAGGCTTGCTGTTCGGTAAGGATTCAAGAGTTTTTCTGCCCATTATAACAGTGTGACCAAGTGTAGTTCTTCTAAAAAACTTCATATCATCGGGAATATGAAAAAGAAGATCTCCATTTTTTCCTATACCGAAATCAGCGTCAACAGCCGCTATTGCAGTAAGCATTTATATCAGTCCTTTCAAGTCAAATTGCGACTTCTATTTTAAAATCACTGTCGTGATATTTGTAATTTTCAAGAGAAAAGCTTTCAGGAGAAAAGTTATAGAAGTCGTTTATTGAAGTATCCATTCTGAAATCAGGAGCATCAAAGGGTTTGTTATTGATTATTTCTTTAATAATGGGAATATGTTTGTCATATATATGAGCGTTTGCGATTACATGGACAAGTTCTCCTACCTTAAGACCGCTGACCTGTGCAAGCATATGTACCAGAACGGCATATTGACAGACATTCCAGTTATTGGCAGTAAGCATATCCTGTGAGCGTTGATTTAAAAGTGCATTCAACTTGCCATCAGATACATTAAAGGTAACGCTGTAAGCACAAGGATAAAGCCCCATTTCCGAAAGATCGTGATGATTATAAAGGTTTGTTATGATACGTCTGCTTGCAGGATTATTTTTAAGATCAAAAAGCACTCTGTCAACCTGATCGAAATCACCCTCGGGGTAGTGATGCTTAACTCCAAGCTGATAGCCGTAAGCCTTTCCGATAGAGCCGTTTTCATCCGCCCAGCTATCCCAAATATGAGAACCAAGCTCGGAAATATTATTTGATTTTTTCTGCCATATCCATAGCAGTTCCCCTACAGCTGTTTTAAGATATGTCCTACGCAGAGTAATGATAGGGAATTCTTTTGAAAGATCGTATCTGTTGACAATGCAGAAGCGGCTTATAGTATGTGCAGGTGTGCCGTCCTCCCATTTTGGACGAACCTTCATATCTGTATCCATAACACCGTTTTCGAGTATATCCTTGATATTTTCTATAAAAACATTATCTGCAAGGCTCATAAAAAACTCCCTTAAAAATTTGTTCATTTAATATTATAACACATTGAATTGCAAAAATCAATAGCAAATATTCAATATAAAGGCAAAAAGCTTGCATATTTAAAGCTTTTTCAGTTTTGCAAAATTCTGCATTATCTTTTTGGTGCCAACCTTATTAAACGCAATTTCAAGCATAGCGTCATTACTCATCTTCTTTATTGAAAGTATAGTGCCTTCACCAAAAACATTATGATATACCTGCTCGCCAACGCTGTAATCTGCTGTATTCTTCTTGACCTTTTTCAGCTGCTGATTAATTATCTGGCTTTTCAGATCGTAAGCAGGCTCTGCTGAAACAAAACTGCTGTTATCGTCGTTAATTCGTTCCTTCGGGTTTAAATCTATCCTTTCGATATATTCGGAAGGAATTTCCCTGATAAAGCGTGAGATCTGGTTCATCATAGTTGAACCATAAATCATTCTTCTGATAGTATGAGAAATGTATAGCTTACGTTTTGCACGGGTTATAGCAACATATGCAAGTCTGCGTTCTTCTTCAAGATCTTCCAATGTATCAAAGCTTCGTTTGCTTGGAAATATTCCGTCTTCTGCACCTACAATGAAAACTGTATCAAATTCAAGTCCCTTGGCGGAGTGTATAGTCATAAGACTTACAGCTTCCGTTGAGGTATCCATTTTATCAGCGTCTGTAAAAAGGGATATTTCTTCTAAAAATTCAGAAAGCGACGGCTGTTCGTCATCAGTTTTGCTGTCAATATACGTCATTATATTGGATTTAAGCTCTGATATATTTTCAAGCCTGCCAACACCTTCATCACCAAGTGATTTCATATATGTTTCATAGCCTGTGATGTTAAGTATTTCGTCAATAAGCTCTTCAAGTGGCTGACTTTCGGCGAATTCCTTCAGATGAATGAACATTGCAGCGGCTTTTTTTAATGCAGCTGCTTTTTTTGCAAGCATGGGGTAACTGTCTACATTCTTCATTATTTCTATTGGTGAAGCTCCAAGATCACCCGATATCTGTTCGAGCATAAGAACGGTTGAATCGCCGATTTTTCTTTTCGGTTCGTTGATAATACGCTTGAAACGCAGCATATCCATAGGATTATTTATAACGGAAAGATAAGCAACAATATCCCTTATCTCCTTGCGGTCATAGAATCGCTGACCTCCGATAACACGATAGGGGATCGCTTTTAATGTAAATTCACGTTCAAGTGCGTTTGATTGTGCATTTGTGCGGTAAAGAACAGCATAATCGCTGAAGCTTTTTCCGTCTGAATTACTTTTCTTAATAGTATCTGCAACAAAATTAGCTTCTTTATGTTCGTCTGCGGCTTTAAATAGTGTCAATGGCTCACCCCTGCCCATATCTGTCCAAAGTCTTTTTTCATTTCTTTGCGAGTTATTTGCAATAACAGCATTTGCCGCATCAAGAATATTCTGCGTTGAACGATAATTCTGTTCAAGACGGATCGCAACAGCTCCTTCAAATTGTTTTTCAAAATCGAGAATGTTTCTTATCGTTGCACCTCTGAATTTGTATATCGATTGATCGTCATCACCGACAACGCAGATGTTGCCATGCTTCTTTGACAACAAAGTAACGAGCTTAAGCTGTGCAAGGTTAGTGTCCTGATACTCGTCTACCATTATATAGCGGTAACGATTGCTGTAATGGTCAAGAACATCATCAAATTCGGTGAATAGTTGAACCGTCAGCATGATTATGTCATCAAAATCAACAGCATTCGCCATTTTCAGACGTTTCTGATACTCCTTGTAAAGCCGTGAAACTCCAAGCTTGAAATAATCGTTTGAAGCACCCTCGGAATAGATTTCGGGTGTTATTAAACTATCCTTAGCATTTGATATCATCGAAATTACAGCTTTCGGATTAAAGGTTTTATCGGATATATCGATACTTTCGTAGCAGGATTTAAGCAAACGGAGGCTGTCATCACTGTCATAAATAGTAAAATCGGAGTTATAGCCAAGTCTTGCGATCTCACGGCGCAATATTCTTACGCAAACCGAGTGAAACGTAGCCGCAGTGATGTTATCAGCTTGTTCGTTAAGCATTGAGGAAAGTCTTTCCTTTAATTCACCTGCAGCCTTGTTTGTAAAGGTAATAGCCATTATTTTCCAAGGGTCAATGGTATCGACCGCAGTTATTTCCTTAAGGCGGCTGACAGTAACTTCATCACGCTCACCATTATAGCTTTCAAGAAATGTTATATCGTCCTCGTTGATAAACGAAGGTATATTAGTGTCTGAATATGCATTTCCGAAATTTACCATATTTGCGATACGATTTACAAGCACAGAGGTTTTTCCGCTTCCTGCACCGGCAAGAATAAGAACTGCGCCCTCTGTTGTAAAAACAGCTTTTTTCTGCATATCATTAAGCTTGTCAAAATATTTATTCAATGCGTTTTTCTTTGCTTTTAAAAAATCTTCCTTAACTGACATAAATTCCTCCGAAGTAAACAATAAATTCAACCATAATATTATATCATATTTGTCTTATAAACGGAAGTAATTACAAGTTATTTTTACATATTGATAATATTTTCAAAACAGTTGGTTAAACTGAAAAAACACAGCCTGTAAAAAAACAGACTGTGTTCAAAGAAATTGACAATTAATATGTTTTTGATTTATTTAATGTCTGCTCAACAACCGAAAAAATGCGTAGAAGCTTTGCTTAGGAGTAATTTTTCGGTTTTGGGGCGGAAGAATTTTTTGGATTTTCAAAAAAATTATTCCACCTTGCCGACCACAGTGGGGCAAAAGCAGACATCAATCAGTGAGTACAGCATAAATCAAAGATTTTCAGCCAATAACTGCTCTTCGGGCAGTTATTGAGTACGCACTATTTATAAAGAGCGCAATAAGTTTCACAAGCCTTGAAGTCTGCACTTTCCTTATTTTCAGTGCCGAATGATGACCAAGCGTGAGGACGGTAGATATCCTTTTCAGGAACATTATGCATTGAAACGGGGATACGGAGCATTGATGCAAGAGTAATAAGATCCTTACCAATATGACCTGCGGCAAATGCACCATGGTTTGCACCCCAGTTTGCCATTACAGAATAAACATCCTTGAAGGCAGTTTTCTCGGGAACAAGATTAGGTACGAACCATGTTGTCGGCCATGTTTTATCTGTGCGCTCATCAAGAGGCTTATGTATCTCTTCAGGGAGAACTACGGTATAACCCTCAGCAAGCTGGAGAACCGGCCCGATTCCGTCGACAACATTAACTCTTATCATTGTTACAGGCATTTCATGCTGTGTACGGAAATGTGACGAGAATCCGCCGCCTCTGAAATATCCAAGGTTAGCAGGACACCAATCGACCTTGCTTAATACTGCGTCAATGTCGTTATCAGTCATATCCCACCATTTTTTCATAAGGTTAGTACCATTTTCGTCCTTAGCCATACCTGTTCCGTCAAGCGCTGCCGCACCTGAATTGATAAGATGAATAAAACCGTTTACAGCTCTGCCTGTTGGCTTCTTGCCTGTTACACGTTCAACAGCTTCCGGACTCCAGTATGTGCGAACATCGGCGAAAACAGAAGCAGCACCTGTAAGAAGTGTGCCGAAAAGCATAGCCGTTCCGTTAAGTCCGTCATTTTCGGTTGCAAAGGTGAGAGGCTGTTTCTTTCCGTTCCAGTCAAATGTGGTGTTGAGAAGAGATTCACAGAAATCAGCGTTTGGAAGCCAGTCAGTCCATTGACGCTGACCCTGAAAGCCGCCCATAATAGCATTTCTGCCGTTGGCTTCTTCCTTCCAGCCCATTTCACGCAGTTTTTCGTTTCCAAGCATTATGTCACGCACGATAAGCGTCATTTTTACAGTAAATTCCCACTGTTCCTCATGTGACATAACCTTCTTATTTCCTGGGTTGATCTCTGTATTGATATCCATACCCTCGGGGCAATGTGCCTTTGTCCATGCAAGAGCCTTTTTATATTCATCATGATCATAGATCTCAAGATGTATTCTGCGGAGAATTTCCGTCATATCAACCCATTCGGGTCTAAGTCCGAGATAATTTTGCATAAACATAGCGTCACAGTAAGAACCAGCAATGCCCATTGCAACGCCGCCGATATTTACATATGCCTTTGTTTTCATCCAGCCGACAGCTACAGCACAGCGCGCAAAGCGAAGTATCTTTTCAGAAACATCATAGGGTATAGAGGTATCGTCAGCGTCCTGAACATCGTGACCATAAATGGAAAATGCAGGAAGTCCTCTTTGTGCATGAGCTGACATTGCGGCCGCAAGGTAAACCGCACCCGGTCGTTCTGTTCCGTTAAAGCCCCATACAGCCTTGATCGTTGTTGGGTTAAGGTCTATCGTTTCGGTAACATAGCACCAGCAGGGAGTAACAGAAAGGGTTGCACAGATATTTTTTGTTGAGAAAAATTCTTCTGCCTTTGCTGCTTCTGCACCTCCGCCAATAGTGAATGGTGCGATAACACATTCAACGGGAGTTCCGTCAGGATAACGACAGTTTTCCTCAATAAGCTTTTTTGCAGAGTTTGCCATATTCATTGTCTGAACCTCAAGAGATTCTCTTACTCCGAACTGTCTGCCGTCAATAATTGGTCTTATTCCTATTCTTGGGTACATAATAATTCTCCTTTTAAGCTGATTATTTTACGATATTTCTGATATGCTTTCTCCCAGTCGTCTGTGTTTTCGGGAGAATAATGCTTGATTTTATCGGAATTTGCGATTACTTTTCTTGCATTTTTTATATCCTTGATATCACCCGAAGCGATAAGCTGCAATGCAATATTTCCATAGGCGGTTGCTTCAACAGGACCTGCGGCAACATCGCAATTACAGGAATTTGCTGTCATCTGACAGAGCATTCCGTCCTTGGTTCCACCGCCAACAAGGTGTATTTTTTTATAGCATTTTTCCGTGCATTCCTTTATTTCATCAAAAGCAACTCTGTATTTCAAAGCAAGACTTTCATAAATGCACCGCATTATCTCTCCGACGTTTTCGGGAACATATTGACCTGTTCTTCCGCAATAATCACGGACACGCTGAGGAATATTTCCAACAGGCACGAATTCGGAGGAATCGGGATCTATAAAGCATTTGAATGGCTCTGCTTCGAAGGCGGCTTTTTCAAGCTCGGTAAAGGAATAGTCATTGCCATCCCGCTTGAACTGTCGTCTTGATTCCTGTATAAGCCATAAGCCGATGATATTTTTTAGAAATGTTGTTTTTCTTCCGTAACCGACTTCATTTGTGATATTAAGTCTTGAAGAAGCTTCGGTTAAAACAGGGGAGTTGGTTTCCGTCCCGAAAAGCGACCATGTTCCGCAGGAAATAAAGATAAAATCGTCATCATCCGTAGGTGCTGCCGCCGCCGCACATTGTGTATCATGACCGCATACTGAGATAACGCTTGCTTTTGGGATATTCAGCTCGCTGCAAATTTCATCTGATAATTCTCCGAGCGTTGTTGCAGGCTGTTTTATATCGGGAAATATACATTTAGGAAGTTCAAGTGATGAGATTATTTCTTTAGACCAGCAATAGTGCTTAGCGTCAAGAAGCTGTGTGGTAGACGCTATCGAAAGCTCGGCAATTTTTTTACCTGTAAGCATATATCCGAAAAGATCCGGCATCAAAAGCATAGTCTGGGCATTCTTCAGCAATTGAGGACGCTTTAATTTCAAAGAAAGAAGCTGAAAAACAGTATTGATATCCATAAATTGGAGACCTGTTATACTGTAAAATTTTTCCTTATCAAGTATTTTCAAGGCTTCTTCGGGCATACCGTTTATTCTGCTGTCACGATAATGCACAGGCATTTCCAGAAGATGACCGTCCTCGCCGATAAGTCCGAAATCTACGCCCCAAGTGTCTACTGCAAGACTGTCAAAGCCACCGCTTTTGTCAGCTTTGATCAGTCCTTGCTTTACCTCGTGAAAAAGTCTTGGAAAATCCCAATAAAGAGTGTCATTCATTCTGACAGGTGTGTTTTCAAAACGATGAACTTCTTCAAGCTCTATGGAATTTCCGTCAAAGCTTCCGATTATAGCTCTGCCGCTTGACGCACCAAAATCAAATGCAAGTACACGTTTCAAGTTCATTTTACAACACCCTTTTTGAGGATAATATTTGCATAGATCGCTTCCTCGCCTGTTGCAACAACAGCATATGCCTTTTTTGCTCTTTCATAAAATGCAAAACGTTCGATCATTTCAATTTTACAGTTTTCAGGTTCGTATTTATTGATTATTTCCTTGTAATCATCCCATATTGTGGGAACAACAGGATCTCCTTTTACAACCTCCATAAGCATAACAGGCTTTTCGGTGTAGGTATCAAGAGGAAAAAGCTGCATTACAGCGTCAAGAAGCTCGGCTGCACCATGTCCGTCGCATCGTACAACACGTCTTCCAAAGGTTTCGGCAGGAAAGTTGCCATCGGCGATAACTATTTCATCACCGTGTCCCATTTCCATAAGTGTTTTTATAAGCTCAGGCGATAATATTTTAGGAATATTTTTGAGCATTTGGATCCTCCTATGTATCGATTCTTACAATTTCGGCAATGGATCTGTTTCTGTACACAAGGTCGTCACGGACTGTAAATCCCATGCTTTCCCAAAAGCTGTTGCCAAGCTTATTTTTTTCAAAAACAACAAGAGCAGCTTTTGAAATGCCTTCATCTTCTAAAGCATTTATAACTTTTTTTACAAGCTCAGAAGCGATTTTCTGCCGCCTGCGTTCCTCATGAACAGCTGTATGATATATATATCCTCTTCTTCCATCATTGCCGCAGATTATTGCTCCTATGATTTTATCATCATCGATTGCAACAAAGCAGGTTTTAGGATTCCTTTGCAGAAATTTGGTTATACCATCAAAGCTGTCATCAATATTATTCAGACCCATTCCTTTTGTGTTTATCCATAAATTATATACGTTTTCATAGTCAGAAATAGTCATATTTCTTATATACATATTCTATTCCCTTCATTTCCTTTAAATTCATAAAACAGGATTTCCGCAGAAAATGTCTACGGAAATCCTGCCTGAAATAATTACATTAATGACTTATAAAGCTCGGTGATTTCTTCAACAGATGTATCTCTTGGGTTACCCGGACGGCAAGCGTCATCATATGCAGATTGTGCAAGGAAAGGAATATCAGCTTCTTTTACGATATCCTTAAGATCGGCGGGGATTCCAACATCCTTTGAAAGCTGTTTAACTGCGTCAATCGCAACTTTTCTGTATTCCTCCTGCGACATATTGTCAACATTCTTGACGCCCATTGCTCTTGCAATTTCACGATATTTTTCACCTGTTGCCGGAGCATTATATTCCATAACAGTCGGAAGAATTATTGCGTTTGCAACACCGTGAGGTGTATCATAGAGTGCACCAAGAGGATGAGCCATCGAGTGAACGATTCCAAGTCCAACGTTGGAGAAGCCCATACCTGCAACATACTGACCGAGAGCCATATCGGTTCTTCCCTCGGGAGTATTATCAACAGCAGCTCTTAAGCTTCTTGAAATTATCTCGATAGCCTTGAGGTGGAACATATCGGAAAGCTCCCAAGCACCCTTGGTTATGTAACCCTCGATAGCGTGTGTAAGAGCGTCCATACCTGTTGCAGCAGTAAGGCTCTTAGGCATTGAAGACATCATATCTGGATCAACAAATGCAACAACGGGGATATCGTGTGGATCAACACAAACCATCTTACGATTCTTTGCAGAGTCTGTGATAACATAGTTGATCGTAACCTCTGCGGCTGTGCCTGCTGTTGTCGGAACAGCAAGAATAGGAACGGATTTATTCTTTGTATCAGCAACACCCTCAAGGCTTACAACATCGGCAAATTCAGGGTTAGCAATGATAATTCCGATAGCCTTGGCAGTATCCATTGAAGAACCTCCGCCAATTGCAACAAGGTAATCAGCCTCTGCAGCCTTAAAAGCAGCAACGCCTGACTGTACATTTTCAATAGTAGGATTCGCCTTTATTTCTGAATATATTGTATAAGCAAGACCTGCATTATCAAGAACATCTGTAACCTTTTTTGTCACGCCGAATTTGATAAGGTCGGGATCGGAACATACCAAAGCCTTTTTAAAGCCTCTGCCCTTAGCTTCATCGGCGATGGCTGCAATAGCACCTGAACCATGATACGAGGTTTCATTGAGAATAAATCTGTTTGCCATAATAAATACACTCCTTTTTATTTATCTCCGTATGGATACTTTTTATATCCCGGATGACGTCCTGTTACTTTATATTGTGAACGCATTGAGCAAAGTCTATCAATGTTTTCCCTTGAAATTTCCTTTTCTCCGCCGAGAAGATGAGCTGTAAGGGAGATCTTTGCAAAAAGCTCAAGCGTTTCCATTCTGTAATAAGCTGTTATAAGGTCTGCGCCGACCGTTAAAGCACCATGATTTTGCAGAAGCATAACATCATGTTCTTCAAGATATGGGGTAATCGCTTCGGGAACTTCGTATGTAGACGGTGTTCCGTAAGGTGTTACTGGAACAGAGCCTATAGCAATGATGGATTCGATCATTGTATATCCGTCAAGTGCTTTGTTTGCAACAGCATATCCTGTAGCTGTGGGAGGATGTGCATGAAGTACAGATTCTACATCATCCCGAACCTCATAGCATCGCAGATGCATTTTTATCTCCGAAGAAGGACGGTAACCATTGTTTTCCTCCAAAAGCTCACCCTTAGAGTTGATTTTAACTATTTTATCGGGAGTTATGAAGCATTTGCTTATACCTGTCGGTGTAGCAAGAAATGTATCATTGTCAATTTTGACCGAAAGATTGCCGTCATTTGCAGCAACCCAGCCAAGCTGCCACATTTTGTGGCAGATATCGACCATCTGCTCCCTTATTTCCTGTTCATTCATTGGGATAAACCTCGCTTTATGAATTTTTTTACTAAACATTCATCATTAATATTTTGAAGTGTTTTTCAATGTTTAGAATTTAGATATATTATACAACATTTTTTTGAGTTTGTCCATTAAAATATCTAAATTCACCAAAAAATCTTTTTGCTCTTTTTTGTGCATTTTTAACAAAAAAATAAACGCCTGACATTTATTTCAATGTTAAGCGTTTACATTAAATATTCAGAAAAATGAGAAGCTCATCCAAGCTCCAACATCTTATCGATACAACCGCTTGCACGTTTTATCTGTCCATCAGTCATTTTTATTTCAAGACCTCCGTTACCGTTAAGGCAATTAAGGACATCCATAAGTGTTGTTGATTTCATATTCGGGCAGATAAGATGCTTTGAAAGGGGATAGAAGCATTTATCCGGGCAAACATATTGAAGATGTTCAGCAATGGATATTTCTGTTCCTATTATAAATTCTTTTGCGTTGGAATTCTTGGCAAAGCTTACTATTCCCGAGGTTGAACCAATGTAATCGGCGTGCTTGCATACATTTGGCTGACATTCTGGGTGGACAAGCAGAAGAGCATTAGGGTGTTTTTCTTTCGCTTCAAGCACAGCCTTTTCTGAAACAGCTGCATGGACAGGACAGCCGCCCTGAATAAGCTTGAAATTCTTTTCGGGCAACTGATCTCTGACAAAAGCCCCAAGGTTACAGTCGGGAATAAACAAAATATTTTTTTGATCAAGCTTTTTGCATATATCCACAGCAGAGCTAGATGTTACACACACATCAGCGTGTTCCTTAAGCTCAGCAGTTGTGTTAATGTATGCAACGACCGTATAGTCGGGGTACATTTTTTTTAGCTCCATAAGCTCATCAGCGGATATCTGCTCTGCCATAGGGCAGCCTGCGTCGGGGCAGGAGAGTATTACCTTTTTATTTGGTGAGAGAATTTTACAGGTTTCTGCCATAAAACGAACTCCACACATGATGAGTGTATTATTTTTATCCTCTGCAGCAAGCTGTGAAAGCTTAAAGGAATCACCAGTATAATCGGCGATTTCTTGAATTTCCTCTGCTTCATAGCTGTGTGCGAGAATGGTTACACCTTTTTCCTTTTTTAAACGCAGAATTTCCTGTTGAATATCCTTTATCATAAACTACTCCTTTTTATTGCTATCCGTTTTTGTTTCGGATTTGTTTTTCTTGAAAATCTGAGAAATTGGTTTACGCATTATACCATTTTTAGCGTTATTTGCATCATCATTGCTGTAATAATCCTCGGTTCTTGTTGAAATTCCTTTTCTTGAAAGCAGGAAATTTACAAAATCACGAACAAGAGAGTAGATAACAGCAAAAATCGGAACGCCGAGAATCATTCCTGCAAAACCGAATAGTCCGCCGCCAACAAAGATCGCAAACATGACCCAGAATGGGGAAAGTCCTGTTGAATCGCCGAGAATCATTGGACCAAGGATATTTCCGTCAAATTGCTGAAGTATGAAAATGAAAATTACAAACGGAATGACCTGCTTCGGAGCGGCTACAAGCAGCAGCAATGCACTTGGAATAGCTCCAATGAACGGACCGAAAAATGGAATAATATTTGTAACGCCGACAACAATGCTGATAAGTGCAACAAAATCCATTTTCATTATTGACATACATATAAAAGTAAGTATTCCTATAATGGTAGAATCTATGATTTTGCCCGAAAGGAAGCCGCTCAGCATTTTATTTGTACGTGAAGCAACACTGTAAACAGCATTTTTTCCGTTTTCAGGGAAAATTGCCGCAACTGATTTACGCATTTGAGCAATAAATTTTTCCTTGCTGAAAAGCAGATAGATCGCAACGATAAAACCTATAACAAAATCCTTTATTCCAACAATGAAGCCTAAAGCCCCATCCTTAAGCTTAATCGCAAAATCACCGAGCTTAGGTACAATGTTGTTGATAAAATCCGTCAGCTTAGGCTGTAAATCGTTAAAAACGCTTTGTACATATTTATATATATCCGGATAATCCTCAACAAATTTTATAATGGTTGCTTCAAGATTGCTTATATATGAATTCATATTTTTTGCAAGACCGATGATGCTTTCAACGACCTGCGGAAGGAGAATTGCCACTATTGCAAAAAGCACGGCAACAAGGCTCAGCATACCGAAGGCGACGCTTAATGTTCTTACAAGCTTGTGTCTTGGCTTTTTTGATTCTAGCCAGCCGCTGAAAACATGCTCAAAAGCCTTCATAAGCGGATTTACGAGATAGGCAATAACTATTCCCCATGTAATAGGTGCAACAACTCTTGCAAATTCAGAGAAAACTCTGCTTATAATCTCGCTTTTCTGTACGATCACGACCAAAGTAAGGCAAATTGCAAATGTAACGACTGTATAGAAAGAAATTGTGGTGTATTTTTTATTAAATTCTATTTTCATAGTATACAACCTCTGCTTTATATGAACTTCCTCTACATTATATCACCTTTTTCATCATTTGTAAAGTTTTTTGATTATAAAATTAAAAGATAAGGATAAAGCTTCAAAATCGGGGATAGATTTGAGGGTGACAATAATTATTATATTTGAAGCAATTTTTCAATAAAAAACATCAAAAATCACTTGTGTTTTGCTTTAAAATATGGTATAATATGTCTGTTTAGTCGTTTCTTTGAGGGATGGAGAGTATGTATGAGTTTGATTTTATCAGGAAGACTGCTGTCTTTTTTGGTGCGTCTTATTGTTTTAATGGTCGCTTTTCCTGTTCATGAATCTGCGCATGGTCTTGTCGCATACTGGTTTGGTGATGATACAGCTAAAAGGCAGGGGAGAATAAGTCTGAATCCTGCAAAGCATATCAGCCTCTGGGGCGCATTATTTATGCTTTTCGTAGGAGTTGGTGTAGCTAAGCCTGTTCCGATAGATGCAAGGAATTTCAAAAAGCCGAAGGTCGGAATGGCTGTTTCTTCTCTCGCAGGTCCTGTTTCAAACCTTATACTGGCTTATTTTTCAATGGTATTTTTCCGTGCATTGTATATATTCGAGCTTGTAAAGGGTACAAGTGTTTTTCTTAATGTTCTACAGTATATTTTTGAGTATGGTGCAGTGCTTAATATCGGACTTGCTGTATTTAATCTTTTGCCTATACCTCCGCTTGATGGTTCAAGAATACTTACTCTTTTTCTTCCGCAGGATAAGTATTTCGGGATAATGAAATATGAACGCTACATTTTCGGCGTACTTTTTGTAGTTGTATTCTTAGGTTTGCTTGATAAACCGCTTGCTTTTTTACAGAATGGCACAATTGACGTTCTCTGGAAGCTTACAGACTGGGTTGATATCGCAGCTGGCTTCTTCCTTAAAAATAATATCGGGGTAATCTGATTTGGAAACAATTTCTTTTAAACTGGAAAATTTTGAAGGACCGCTTGATCTTCTACTTCACCTTATTTCCAAGCATAAGCTTAATATAAATGATATTCCTATCGTAACACTTGTTGATCAGTATCTTGATTATATCAATATGGCAGCAGATAAGGATATGGAGGGTGCAGGCGAATTTCTTGAAATGGCGGCTCAGCTTGTTTATATGAAAACCGTTTCACTTCTGCCCTCGCATGAAGAAGCGGAGGTTATGAAAAAAGAACTTGAAGGAAGGCTGATTGAGTATTCTCTCTGTAAGCTTGCTTCAGGACTTATGCAAAAGCGTTATATCGGCAACAATATTACCGTAAGAAAGCCTATGCATATTGAATTTGATAATACATACGCTCTCATTCACGATCCCGAGGTGCTTGCTGCGGCATATAAAAATATCGGTGTAAAAAAGTCAGAAGAACCGATCAGGCTTGATTCTTTTAATACTATTGTAAAGAAGAAGATAGTATCGGTTACTTCAAAGATCGTTTATGTCCTGCGTAATTTATATAAAAGCGGAAGATGCCTTACGGACAGCCTTTTTGACGGACTTACTGACCGATCCGAAAGAGTAGCGGTTTTTCTTGCTATTCTTGAGCTTACAAAATCGGGAAGGATTCTTTTAAATGATGATAACACGGAAATGATGTTTAACAAAGACTATGTGAAGTCATCGGAAACCTCTGCTTCCGAGACTGCGACCTATGATTAAAAGGGGACTAATGACAGAATGAAACTGAATGAAGAGCTTTCCATTGTCGAAGCGATACTTTTTGCAAGCGGAGATCCGATTGAAAAATCAAGGATCGTGCAGGCAACAGGGATTGAAGAGGAAATGATTGAAAAAATAATAAGTATGCTGAATGACCGTTATGATGAAAATGAAAGTTCGCTGATGATAATCAAGCTTTCCGATAGCTTTCAGCTCTGTGTAAGAGAACAGTTCATTGATTATATCAGAGCGGTTATGGAAACAAGAAAAACAGCTCCGCTTTCACCTGCTGCTATGGAGGTGCTTACAATAATTGCGTATAATCAGCCTGTTACCAAAAGCTTTGTTGAGCATATAAGAGGAACGGACAGCTCAAGCGTCGTAAATTCTCTTGTTGAAAAAAATCTTCTTGAAGAGGCAGGAAGGCTTGATGTACCGGGCAGACCTATCGCTTATAAAACAACTCCTGCATTTTTAAGAAGCTTTCAGCTTACATCGCTTGACGATTTACCTGCAATTCCAAACGGTGATGCTCAGGTCAGCTTTGACGAGCTTCTCATTAATGAAGCGGAAGAGAATAAGGTATGATCGCACTTATTATTATCGCAGTGATCATCCTGATAGTTTTTCTCCTGCTTAAAGCTAAGCTTCGTGTAGAATTGAAATATGTCGGCGGTAAGCTTGGATATGCTGTAAAGTATCTTTTCTTTACAGTGTTTCCAGCTAGGGAAAAAAAGCAGAAAAAACAAAGGAAGCCCATTGCAGAAAAAAAGAACGTATTAACCCCCCCAGAGATTCCATCGGATAGTACAGAAATGCCTGATGCAGCTGAGTCTGCTGATATAATCGATGGATCATCTGAAAATAGGAAAGAAAATAAAAAAACTGATTTCAATATAATAAAAGTTCGAATAGAGCAATTCAAGCTTCTATGGGGAACAGTAAAAAAAATCTTTTCAAAGCTCTTTAAGGGTGTTAAGATCAGTAGCTTTACAGTTGATTTTGTTGTAAGCGGAAACGATGCCTGCGAGGCTGCCATTAATTATGGAAAAGTAAGTACTGCTGTATACAATGTCATCGCTTTGTTAAAGCTTATGTTCAAAGTTTCTGTAAAATCGGTAGATATCTGCTGTGATTTTGATTCAAAAAAAAGCAGATATGATTTTTCCGCCGATATTACGCTTGGACTTGGGACTGCTATAGCTCTGTTGCTTGGAGCTTTGTTCGGATATCTTAAAAATAAGAGTAAAATAGATGAACTCGGAAAATCCGATTCAGATAAAGAATAATTGCTAGCCGATAAAGGCGGAAAGGATAAAAATATGGACGATAAAGTAAAAGAACTTGTAAAAACCTCGCTCGATAAGGTAAAGGAGCTTTCTGATGCTGATACTATAATAGGAGAGCCTATTAAACTTGATGGAGTTACAATAATCCCTATTTCAAAGGTTTCATATGGGTTTGCCGCAGGCGGTTCAGATCTGCCGTCAAAAAATAACAGCGGACTATTTGGTGGAGGTACAGGCGGTGGTGTTACGATCCAGCCTATTGCATTCATCGTTGTTGCCAACGGAGATGTTAAGCTTTTGCAGATCAATCAGGACAAATCCTCCACAGGTGCGATAGTTAATCTTGTTCCTGAGCTTTTTGACAAGGTTCAAGGTCTTTTCAATAAGAAAAAATCCGATGATGAACCTATGAGGATAACTCCTGAAATTGATACAGAAGGACTTAATCTCTCGCTTGATGATGAACCCGAAATAACAAAAAAATCAACAGGTACAACAGAATTTGATTTCTAAATCGGTCTGAATATTCATAGTATGTATTATCAATTTTATTGGAGTGCATGCTATGAAAAAGATAATTTCTGTTTTTCTTTCTGCTGTAATGCTGTCTGCCTTCACAACTCAAATATATGCTACGGAAAATGTTTCTCTTTCGGCAAAAGCGGCTGTACTTATTGACGCTCAAACAGGTGTTGTTATTCTTGCTAAAAATGAAAATTCCATGCTTCCTATGGCAAGTACGACCAAGATAATGACTACATTATTAACCATTGAAAGCGGCGAACTTGATGAAATATATGATATTCCTGATGAAGCCTTGTTAACGGAAGGTTCTTCAATGGGACTTCACTTCGGAGAAAGGGTTTCAAAGAGAGAGCTTTGCTACGGAATGATGCTCCCATCGGGAAATGATGCGGCGAATACATCGGCTTTGCTTATTTCGGGAAGCTTTGAAGCATTTTCAAGAAAAATGAACAGCAGAGCGGCAGAACTTGGAATGATGAATTCAAACTTTGTTACCCCGTCAGGACTTCATGACGATGAACATTATTCAACAGCATATGATATGGCTCTGCTAACAAGAGAAGCATTGAAAAATGAGCTTTTTTCCGAAATATGCGGAACAAAAAGCGTTACTATTTCATCTGAAGGCTTTGAAACAGATAAATATCTCGTCAATACAAATCGATTGCTTTCAAAATATCAATATTGTATTGGTGTAAAAACAGGTTTTACAGATGAAGCAGGAAGATGTCTTGTTTCTGCGGCAGAGAAGGATGGGGTAAAGCTAATAGCTGTAACATTTAATGCGCCTGACGATTGGAATGATCATATCAAGATGTACAGCTTAGGCTTTGATCACGCAAAATCTGTTAAGCTTGTTGGTTTTACAGAAAGATTTATGCTTAATGCTGTGGGCGGAGAAAAAAATACTATTGAATGTATGCTTTCAGAATCGCCAGAATGTACGGCAGTGAATGGCTCTCTCCCTGATATTTCCGAAGAAATCTTTCTGCCGGAGTTTGTATATGCTCCGATATTAAAGGGAGATACAGTCGGTTATGTGTCATATAAGCTTGACGGGGAGGAGATTTGCCGAAGGAACATTGAAGCGGCTGAAGTCTGTTCTTATAAGGTTGGAAAAAAAGAAAAGTCTGTATATTGCAGAATAATAGATTTGTTAAAAAAGCTTTTTGAATAAAAGGAGAAGGATCGTGGAAAAAATCAGAGTGCAGAAGCTTATTGCCGAAAGCGGACTATGCTCTCGCAGGAAAGCGGAAGAGCTTATCGAGAGAGGAAAGGTCAAGGTGAATGGTCACCCTGTATCCATTGGCGATGGAGCTACCTATAACGATGTTATTACAGTAAGCGGAGAACGTATTTACGTTGAAAAGAAGCGTAAAAAATACTATATTATGCTCAACAAACCAAGAGGATATGTAACAACAATGTCCGATGAGCTTGACAGAAGATGCGTTACAGAGCTGCTTGCAGGAATTGACGAAAGGGTTTATCCGATCGGAAGGCTTGACAGAAATTCCGAAGGACTGCTTTTGTTTACCAATGACGGCAAATTTGCCAATGATATTATGCATCCGAGCCGTCACGTTTCAAAAACCTATCGTGTAACAGTTCGTCCGTCAGTCGATGAAGAGCAGCTTATAAAGCTCACCGCAGGCGTAGAGATAGACGGCAGAAAAACTCTTCCTGCAAATGTTGAGGTCATTGACGAACAAGAGAACAGAGTCGTTCTGCGTATCACGATCCACGAAGGCAGAAACCGTCAGATAAGAAAAATGTGTGAAGCTGTTGGTCTTGAAGTTGCACGCTTGCGAAGGATTGCAATTGGTCCTATTAAGCTTGGAATGCTTAAGCCAGGATCTTGGAGGGAATTGACCTCTGAGGAAATAAAGGCGCTAAGAAATGCTGTAAACGAAAGACAAATGTGAATAAATTGAAAATTAAATTTTTATTCCTTGCTAATTTTAGCTTAATGATGTATAATATAAAGTGGTTTAATTTTTAGTATTGAACGGAGGAACATATATGTTGACTGAAAGCCAGAAAACAAAGCTTGCCGAATATAACAAAGCTGCGGCTGCTTCGACAAAGGCAAAAGAAAGACTTAAGGATTTATTTGATGAAGGTGCTTATACAGAGCTTTCTGCCGCTGTTAACGCCGATGACATTGCGGGTGCGGTTGTTGCGGGTTATGGTTATGTTGATGGAAGTCCTGTTTATGCTTTTTCGCAGGATAAGACTGTTAACAATGGTGCTGTAACAAAGGCAAGCGCAGCAAAGATCTGTAAAGTATATGAGCTTGCTTCAAGAAATGGAGTACCTGTTGTTGGGATTTTTGATTCAAATGGTGCTGTGATAACCGATGGCGCTGACGCTCTTGCTGCTTACAGCGAGATTCTTGCGTATACAAATAATCTTTCAGGAGTTGTGCCTCAGATTGCTGTTGTTGCAGGAACCTGCGTAGGTAGTGCGGCTCTTATTGCGGCTTCATCTGATTTTGTTGTTGCAACAGAAGAAAGCGCTATATACCTTTCCGCAGGTGAAAACAAAAACGGAGCTGATGCTGCAAAGCTTGGCGAGGTATCTGTTCTTGCAAAGAATGACGCAGATGCTATGAAGAGCGTAAGATCCATTCTTTCTCTTCTTCCTGCCAATAACCTTGAAATAGCTCCTGCATTTGAATATTCTGCTCCTGTAAAGGCAGCTGATGGAAAAGCCGATAAAATCGCTGAAGCTATCGCTGATGAGGGAAGTGTTATCGAGCTTTCAAAGGAATTCGGTACAGCGGCATATACAGCTCTTGCAACTCTTGGCGGATCTGTTGTTGGTATTGCTGCGACAAATAAGACTTCGGACAAGCTTACCTCAGATGATAGCTCTAAGCTTGCTCGTTTTGTAAGGACCTGTGATGCTTTTTCTGTTCCTGTTGTAACTATTATTGATACAGAGGGCTTTGAAAGCAATGATAACATCCGTGATCTTGCTAAGCTTGCAAGTGCTTATTCGGAAGCGACTACTGTTAAGATCTCTATTGTAACAGGAAATGCTATCGGCTCTGCTATGGTTGCTCTTGGCTCTGCGAACGCAGATATGACTTTTGCGTATCCGAATGCGGTCATTTCTCCTGTTTCTCCTCTTACAGCTGCTGAGTTCCTTTATCACGATAAGCTTAAGGGTGCATCTGATGTTAAGGCTGAAAGAAATAAGATTGCTGCTGAATATGCAGAAAATGAAGCTTCTGCGTATGTTGCTGCACAAAAGGGCTGCATTGACGCTGTTATCACTGCTGAGGAAGCAAGAGCAAAGGTTCTTTCTGCTGTTGAACTTATGGGAGATAAGCGTCTTGCTAAGCGTCTGCCCAAGAAGCATAGCAATATGCCCTTCTAAATAAGATTTTTTTAGTATGAACCTTGATAAAAATGTATAAGACAGTGTTCTGTCAAAAATAAATAGAATGGAGTTAATACATAATGAAAAGATTTAATATTACCGTAAATGGCAAGGCTTATGATGTTGCAGTTGAGGAAATGACAGGCGGAGCTGCCCCGGCTCCTGTAGCTGTCCCTGCACCTGTTGCATCACCTGCACCTGTAGCTGCTCCGGCTTCTGATGCTCCCGCAGCTCCTACACCTGCTCCTGCAGCATCCGGTGAAGGCGAAGCTGTAACTTCTCCTATGCCTGGAACAATTCTTGATGTTAAAGTTTCTGTTGGCTCAACAGTTTCTGATGGTGAAACAGTTGCTGTTCTTGAGGCTATGAAGATGGAAAACGATATACCTGCAGTTAAGGCTGGCAAGGTCGTTGCTATCAATGTCAAGAAGGGTGACACCGTTCAGACAGGCGATGTGATCCTTACAATCGCATAAGTTTTAGTGAAAGGTAGATAGAATTATGGCTAAGATTAAAGTTACTGAAACCGTCCTTCGTGATGCACACCAGTCACTTCTCGCTACTCGTATGCCGTTAAGTGATATGCTTCCTATCCTTTCCAAAATGGATCAGGTCGGCTTCTATTCAGCAGAGGTTTGGGGCGGTGCAACATTCGATTCCTGCATACGCTTTCTTAATGAGGATCCTTGGGACAGACTCCGTACCATCCGTAAGGAAATGCCCAATACAAAGCTCCAGATGCTTTTCAGAGGACAGAACATGCTCGGATATCGTCATTATGCAGATGATGTTCTTGAATATTTTGTACAGAAATCTGTTGCAAATGGAATTGATATAATCAGGATTTTTGACGCTCTTAACGATATACGCAACCTTCAGACAGCTATAAAAGCTGCTAAGAAGGAAGGCGCTCACGCTCAGATTGCAATGTCCTATACAGTTGGTGACGTTTTTACCGATGATTATTATGCAGAATATGCAAAGCAATGCGAAGAGGCAGGCGCTGATTCAATCTGTATCAAGGATATGGCAGCTTTGCTTACACCTTATCGTACTGTTGATCTTGTCAAGAAGATCAAGTCTGCAGTTAAGATCCCTGTTCAGCTCCATACACATTATACATCAGGTCTTGCTTCAATGTGTCTTCTCAAAGGTGTTGAGAATGGACTTGATATGATTGATACGAGTATGTCGCCGCTTGCTCTCGGTACTTCTCATGCTCCAACAGAATCAATGGTTGCAGCTCTTAAGGGAACAGAGTATGATACAGGTCTTGATCTTGTTCTCCTTAATGAGATAAGAGATTATTTTATGACTCTCCGTCAGAAATATATTGATAATGGACTTATTGATCCTAAGATGCTTGCAACAGATACAAATGCGCTTATGTATCAGGTTCCCGGCGGTATGCTTTCAAATCTTCTTTCTCAGCTTAAGCAGGCAGGCAAAGAGGATCAATTTGTTGAGGTTCTTAAGGAAGTTCCG
>CAZUDC010000001.1:0-52894 GCA_964619105.1 uncultured Ruminococcus sp. | reverse complement strand
GATCATACATCCTTTTATTATCAAAACGGTTTGTATGTGTCGGCTTTGGCTCCCCAAGTAAATCTTAGCACTACCCACCTTTAACAATTTATTCATCAAGTCAATTCAGCTGACCGATGAATTTGTATTTTATTCTGACATTTTGTATGTATTCCCCTGCCGCCGTATTTGTCCTCTCTCCGACCTCTATCTTATCCACCAGTGTATTAAGGATTTCTTTGTTAAGACTCTCAACCTTTTTAAAGCGCTGCATAAGCCCGATAAATTTATCCACACTGTCAAAATGTTCGGTAGTTGATTTCAGATCCGATTGCAGTTTCTCTTTTTGTGCCGTATAACTTTCAATGCGATTATTGCATTCAGTTGACATCTGCTCAAAAAGCATTGCATTTTTTATTACGCCATCATAATAATCATCATATAGCTGCTTATACTTACGGCTCTCCCGTTCGATTTTCCTGTCAAGCTCATCAAGCTCAAACTGAAGCTGATTAACATCGGGCAGCTGTTCCACTACCTTATGCATGACTTTTTCTCTGAACGATTCCGAATCAGTACAACAGTCACAAAGCAATGAATTTATATCAGCAAGCACTGCTTCATTGAGATCATCAAGCCTGATATTGTGTGTTGTACATCTCTCAACACCGGCTTTTCTGCCCCTGCTGTTTCCGCAAACAAAAAATGTGCTCTTTTTCGGCGGTGCTGTTATCCACATTGTCCCGCCGCAGTCCGCACATACCAAAATGCTGCGATACATGTTATCCACACATTCCGTCTTGCGTTCCCGTCTGCGTCCGTCAAGCCTTTGGTGAGCTGCATCCCATAACTCCTGACTTATAATGGCTTCATGTGCATTTTCGCATATGATCCACTCATCACGGGCAGTAGTCACTATCTTCTGACTTTTGAAATTGACCTTTCTCCGTTTACCATAAATAATACGTCCAAGATAAACCTCATTATGCAGAAGATTGTTGATCGAGGACTTATTCCAGCTGTAAGGATTCGGGTCACTGTAATCCCCTCTTGAGTAATCTCTCAGAGCAGCAGGACTGAGTATTTTGTTTTCCAACAGATAATCGGAAATTTTCTTCATACCCATTCCCTTGTACGCCACCATTTCAAAGATGTCTCTGACAACATCGGCATTCTTTTTATCAACGACAAGATGGTTTCTTTCCGTAGTGGATTTTACGTAACCATACGGAAGATATGGGTGAAGGAACTCCCCATTCATCGACTTTGCCTTGAATGCCTGTCTGACCTTCTGAGATACCTCCGCAGGATATATCTCATTGATTGCACTTTTAATGGTGAGCATAAAGTCATATGTGCTGTTTGCGGTAATTACGGTGTTATCGGCAATTATTATAAAGTTGATGTTGTTTTCGGGGAAAAACATCTGCGTATAATAATTGACCTTTATTGATTCTCTGCCGAACCTTGACAGGTCCTTGACAACTACCGTATCGACCTTGCCTTTCTCAATGTCACCTATCATTCGCTTGAACGCAGGACGCTCAAAATTAGTACCGGTGTAACCGTCATCACAATAGAAGTCCACAATTTCTATGCGATTGGTTTTACAATACTGCTTTGCGATAGTGATCTGCGTTTCGATTGATATGCTTGTACCATCGTTAAGATCATCTTCCGATAATCTGCAATAACAAGCTGCTTTTAATATTCTCTGTTCCATAATCAAATTCCTTTCATTATGGTACAGCGAGTGATATTTGCAATTACATTTTACCATAGTAAAGCGGCAATGTCAATACAAATTTTACTCACATATACTATTCTCAAAAGCCTCAGCTCTCATACTATTTACCATTTCAGCTATTTTCTTTGCAATAAAATCTATGTATATACCCTCGAGATCATTTCCTGCCTCAGAAAAAGCTCTTTCAATTACAATAGTACACTTGATTTTTTTCTCTTTCATAATAGAACTCCCATTATAAATTATTTGCCTATATCATAAAAGTTCCTCTTCACCAACTCCATTTACTCTTAAAAAATCATTATAATCACTTATAGTCCGGCTGCTCAAAAAAACATCTGATAATATTGCTTTATACAAAAGGTGCGTTCTGTTATGTCCCAGAGCAATCCCTCTTAACTCAAAAAGATAATCAGAACGTTCCCTATATAATCTTAAAGCAATACATATTTTCATTAGGCACTTTAAGGAGGGCTTGATTTCATTTTTTCTGTATCGGAATATTGTGCTTTTGTCTACAGAAATAAATTCTGCCAATTCGTCTGTATTTATGTTTCCGTCGCCCATATATCGCAACAGAACAATGCCAAAATCATCATCAGCAAGTTTTTCAGTAACCATAACATTGGTTTGCAAACATTTATTTTTCATAATTCTCGTATCCACATAAGCAATTCTCCTTTATATTTTATAGTAACGTTTTTTACATACACATTGTAACACAATTACACATTAATTCCAAAGCGTATATACGCAACAAGAAAAAATCGCATTTACGCCATTTTGCCATAATATCATTTGAAAAAGTCCTAAAAATGACATTCGATAATTGCGTAAAGACGCAACTGTGACTTTTGTAGATTTTATCAACCTGCTTTATTGCAAACTGCACAAAAAGACATAAAATCACAATAAAATACAATGTTATACATAAACTAAAAGCACCCAAACTTAAAATTCGGGTGCTTTTACTCCTGACGATGTAATACATAGTGTATTACTACATAAAACATATAAAATATTATACCACTTTATTGGGTCGAATTTTGTCGAAGCGTGTCAAAAACACGATTATGTTGTCAATTTTAGTGAGCAGCCTCAATATAAACACTTATTGCAATTACAATTCTATCATCAATAATTATGAGACATATAAAAACGAAATGAATCCACCGATATCAGATTTAGTATCTGTTCATCGGTGGATTTTATCATACATTCGATCGTGTATCATTTATAGTATCTTTTGCTGTTTTGGAAGAATGATTATCTTTTGGTATATATGTACGATTAAAAATAAACTTCTTTAACGTATCTGCAAAATGTGGATCGTCCATAAAGCGTTTATATATTTCAAGGTTAGTATTCATAGCAGCTATTACTGCATCATACGTTGCACGATCACTTTCATCCTTGGCATTCTGTTTGTCTGATCGTTTCATCGCATTTTGATAACGTATATCCTGACTTACAATATCGGGAAAATCAAATATCTGTTTTCTGACTTTATCAGTATCAGACCATTCAATATCACCGAAAAGATCATTAAATTCCTGCAAAATTGCTGATAAGCTGTCCATTTCAGGAACTTCAATGCCAACATCAGTGCTGACAGGAATAGGATTCACCTCACCATTTTTGTCATCAAGAACAATCTTAACAGTGTCCATTTGAGTGGTACGATAGTATTCAAGATCAATATCTTCAAGCAGATCTTCAGAAAAACCGTTGCCTTGGGGAGATGGAAGCTTTGCAATAAGTTGATTAAGGAAAATCGACAACTTTTCCCAATCGGAACTGCCATAAGGAAGAACTGAGGCAAGGAAATTGTATGTGCGAACAAATGATTTTGCACTGCTTTTAAATTCTATCTGATCTTCAACCGCAAGATCGTTATAGACTTCAACACATTTATCAAGTATAGGATCAAGCTGTTCTCTCGAAGCATTATTAAGACAAAGACTCACAAAGCTATCTATATCTTCGACTGTATAGACCTGAATGGTTTCCATTGTATCAATAAGGTCATTCAGCTTGTTTACGTCTGTTTCACCCGAAAGAATTGTAGTTTTATAGTATCTGTCAAATGCAGCCTTAATCACTGAAACATCATTTATAAAGTCAAGAATAAATGTATCTTTTTTATCGGGGTGGCTTCTGTTCAGACGTGAGAGTGTTTGTACCGCCTTTATATCTGATAATTTTGTATCTACATACATTGTATGTAAAAGCGGCTCATCATATCCTGTCTGAAATTTTTGGGCAACTATAAGAATACGGTATGGATCGGAGCGGAACGTTTTCTCAATCTGTGAGCTTGGGAAACCATTTATTTCATCCTCGGTCACTTGCTTTCCATAGTATTCAGCAGTGCCGGAATACGCTATAATAGCTTTATACGGGCTTTTGCGTTCTTCAAGCAATTCAGTTATTGCCTTGTAATAATCAACTGCCCGAGCAATTTTGCTTGTAACAACCATTGCTCTTGCTTTTCCGCCTATCTTGCCTTTGGAAATAACCTGACTATGAAAATGCTCAACAATTATTTTGGCTTTTTCTTTTATTGCATAACTGTTGGATTCAACGTAATATCGCAGCAATTTCTGAGCCTTTTTCTTATCAAACTGCGGATTGTCTTCTATTGATTTTGCCAGCTTATAATAACTCTGAATCGGCGTATAATAACGAAGAACATCCATAATGAAGCCTTCTTCGATAGCTTGCTTCATTGTATATACATAATGAGGGCAAGGCTGTGTAGTTCCGTCAGGCAGACGCTCTTTCTTACCGAACATTTCAAGTGTCTTATTTTTGGGCGTGGCTGTAAATGCAAAATAGCTTGCATTTTTGACCATTTTTCTGCCTTCAATAATACTGTTGATCTTATCCTCTAAATCGTCATCATCTTCATAAACGTTTCCGGAAAGAACAATATTCATTTTTGCAGACAGATTTCCATTCTGACTTGAATGTGCTTCATCAATTAAGATAGCAAAGCTGTTATTTTTATAAACATCTGAAATATCCTTGAGAATAAACTGAAATTTATGAACAGTGGTAATAACTATTTTCTTTCCTTCATCAAGAAGTTTTTTCAGTTCACCCGAAGCGCTTGCCCACCCCACGGTTGCTGACACCTGCATAAACTGTTTAATAGTATCTCTTATCTGTTTATCCAGGTTTACACGATCGGTTACTACAATGACCGTATCAAATATATTTTTTGAATTACTGTCCGTAAGCGTTACAAGCTGGTGAGCAAGCCAGGCTATGGAATTGGATTTGCCCGATCCTGCACTATGCTGAATAAGATATCTATGGCCCACACCGTCACGTTTGGCATCTTCGAGCAATGATTTAACAAGATAAAGCTGATGATAACGTGGGAATATCTGCTTGTATTTGGTTATGCCTGTGTCCTCGTCTTTCTCAGAAATGATCTGAGCATAATTTTCAATTATGTTGGATATTTCATCTTTATTAAGGATATTTTTCCAAAGATATTCTGTTTTCAGACCATTAGGATTAACAGGATTTCCTGCGCCGTCATTGTTTCCCTTGTTAAAAGGAAGAAACCATGATTTTTCTCCTTTCAGCTCTGTACACATCTTTACTTCATTATCATCAACAGCAAAATGGACAATGCAGCGTTTAAAGCTGAAAAGCAGTTCCGAGGGACTGCGATCACGTTTATATTGTATTACGGCATCATTGACATTCTGCTTTGTAAGCTGATTTTTCAGTTCAAATGTCATAATAGGCAGACCATTAAGAAAAATACAAAGATCAAGTGCAAGCTTTGGATTCTGCTTTGAGTAATTTAATTGTCTTGTAACGCTGAAAATGTTCTTTGAGTACAGTTCCGCAGCGGCAGCATTACCGAAAGTTGGACGAACGTACAGCATATCAAGGTGAAGATGCTTATAACGGATGCCTTTTCTCAGTATCTCAATAACTCCGTCGCTCTTTAGCTTTCTGTCAAGCTGTTTAAAGAAGCGATCTTTTTCAAGGTCATTATCAAGGATATGCAGCTCGTCCATTTTAGCCTTCTGAGTATCATTGAGAAAGCGAAACAGCCTTTCTTCGTCAAGAGCATATTCCTTGTTATATGTGGAATTGCAACCCTGCTCATATTTATTTGAGTTGACAAGATATTCAACAATAAGTGTTTCAAGTCCGTTTTCGCTAAGATTAGTCGGCATCGTCACTCACCTCTTCAAACTCTGATGTAATATACTTCTGTTTGCTGCTTGTAGGTTTATCAGGTATAGTCAAC
Source organism: uncultured Ruminococcus sp. (assembly GCA_964619105.1). Classification (GTDB taxonomy): domain Bacteria; phylum Bacillota; class Clostridia; order Oscillospirales; family Ruminococcaceae; genus UMGS363. The sequence goes on along the minus strand of CAZUDC010000001.1, from coordinate 46,892 downwards.
ACTAATTTCTTTTGCTCAACAAGTGGGGAAATATAACGTTTTGCAAAACCTTTGGCATCCTTATATCCAAAATGCGATGCCATTTCCTGTTTTGATCTGGCGGTTATGCAAAATTCCAGTATTCTATTCGGCAAATCATCTTGGATTATGACTTGGGGTGTCACTTGGGGCTTGACTTGGGGTGTCACTTGGGATGTGCTGCCTTTCGGAAACTTGAATGTAACAACAAGAAAATGGTCTGATATTTCAAAAGCTGTTCGGTCATAAACTTTCAGTATTCTGCTCATACCAGAGCCAAGCTGTTCAACAAGACCTATATCTTTAAAAATACGCATTAATTCACGATTTCTTGACATAGAACGGCAATTAAAGAAATCATCTTCCGACAAGCCCATCGGAAGTCCACCATACGATGTTATCTGTATTCTGTCCGAAAATATTTCAAACACAGGCGGCACTTCTCTTGAATAATCATTATGAACGATTGCATTAATAACCGCCTCACGCAAAGCAATTGGATCGACCAATCTTCTTTCCAACCGCTCCTTGCTTGTGATCCTTGCAAGCGTTTTATTTTCTATTTCAAGACGGTCCAGAACACTTTTTGCCGCCTTAATAAGTGAACAATAACCATACTCTTCATTTTCTATAAGATCGGTTTTGTCTGTTCCCGAATACTTTGCAATTTTTATTGATGTTCCGTTACTGTCTGCAAGAAGATAAGCAATGTAGTTATATTTTCCGTCAGCTGTCAGCAGATCAAGGTTTTCCGGGAACTTTTCATTTAACGTCAAACCTTTCGACTGATAATATATCTGAAGCTGCTCAAATGTAAGATTATTTCTCGGTGATACGATTCTGCTGAGTGAATTGTGTGTTCTTCTTGCGTACAGATCATCAATCATCGCCTGACTCATAGGCTGAGATGATGTGCCTATTCTGATATAGCAGCCTGTTTCGGACATTCCCTGACGTTTTATATAGTATGGCTTTTCAGGTCCGCTTGATATGATAATGTGTATAATATTTTTACCTTGATATTTCTCTTTGACAATATCAAAAAGGCCAAGCGTTGACGGCTGGATATTCTTCTTGATACGGTCAGCGGCAGCACATTGGATACCGTCTATATTATCAAGTTCCAATGCTTCTCCGTCGTCATTGACACCGATATAGAAATCACCGCCTTCACGATAATTCAAAAATGCGACGATCTCCTTTTCCAGTTTATCATTAAGTTCTGATTTAAGCTCAATAATATTCGACTCCCGCAGAATATCACTCATTTATATCACCTTCCATATCGTTATTATTGTCCTGTAAATCGTCATTATATTCTTCTTCGGAAACGTATTCGGGTATATCTATGTCACGCACATCAATCTGCCCTGTAACAACATCAGAGATCAAACGGGTGCGGTATTCATGAAACAACTTGATTTTTTTCTCATACATATTTTTAGCTTCATCCATTTTTAATGCTGTCCTATTAATATGATCTACTATTTGATTTTGTTCGTCAAGTGGTGGCAAAAGTATTGACAATGTTCTGATATTATCCCAGTTCAAACTTTGCCTTACTCCTGATGCACCTACATTGTAAAAGCCTTTATTCAGGTCAAATGCATGAAGATAATAATGCAAATACTGCGGATTGTTTTCACTGAAATTTCTAATGGTAACGTAAGCTGAGGTAACAATACCTTTTTCGGTCGCTATCCCTGTTCGTAAACTTTTATGGTCATTTTGTAAATCTGTTAGTCGTAATACAATATCATCTTTTTCAATGATATTGTATCCTTCAAAACTTTCGGGAAGTAATCCTCCCGTTGCATCTATATTTCTTCTTTTAATTTTCCCATAACTTAATGATAATAAATTCTTTTCATACAAGTTCGTATTTTTGCATTTTACTTGTGTGAAAAGTTGTGCTAAGTTTTTTACTGACCAATGAGCAGGAATATGATCTATCCAAGGTATAATGCTGTCTTTCATTTCTATGTTATGATTTAATCCATATACAACAGAATAGAAAGTGACCGTTCTTTTCCTCTCCTCCAGCAACTCAATCTGCCGTTTATATCCATTGATAAGTTTATTTATCCTTGAAGTCTGCCAATCGAGGTAGCGGACGATCTGGTCTTGCTCGGAACGTGGTGGAACAGGAATGGAAAATTTCTTTAATGTAGAATAATCAATATTTTGACCCTCTCTTATACCTGTAACACACAATGTTAAAAGTTTTATAAACATAGCCGATTTAAACAAATAACGATAATATTGATTAAACTCTTTGTTTTTACAACGCAAAATTGTATAGGCAGGGCTGATTATGCCTTGATAATATGCATATTCTAAACCTCCTTGAAAAGAACGAAGACTAATAACAAAATCACCCACCATTACACGTTTGAATAACTCCAAACCTTTTGTTGCTTCAACAGTGCGTAATCCATAAATTGATTTTGGGACAACACCCTTATGCTGTGATGCCACAAGTAGCACTTCATCAGCGTGGTTTTTATCAGAAATTTCTTCAAATTGGTATTTTATTTTAATGGTATCCCAATGGTTAGGTAGACCCGGCAGCCAAATTTGGTTTGTATCTTTGAATTTTTCATATCTTTTCATACTGCTCCTCCGATGATCTCATCAAGCAAACCGTCTATTTCTGCTTCAACAGCACAAATATCGGCAGTGATTTCTTCAAGAGTACGGAGCTTAACAGGCTGATAAAAATACTTTGTAAAAGATAATTCATATCCCACAACAGCAGATTCTTCATATGCAAATGCATCATGAGCATAGGGTCTGATCTCATTTTCAATAAATGCCTGTATTCCTCCCTTATAATTGAAAGGAACTATTTCCTTTTCCGTAAGGTCGTTATCAATAACAGGCTTGCCTTTATCATAAACTATCTCAGCATTGCTGTCCTTTGAAACGAGATAGGTCATGAACTGGCTGTAATTCTTATACTTAAAGCCATATTTTTTTGATATAGAATGACTTTCAAATAATTTTACAAATTTTTGCATATCCATATAAGGTTCTTCGGACATAAGATCAATAATAACTCTCATGAAATTTCCGAGCATTTCTTCCGCATTGATCTGTCCCCTTGTTTTAGGCAGTTTTATCTTTCGGACTGTTGGATTATTCTCGTTGAAAGCAAGCACTTCATCTGCACTTACTTCCGGAATCCCGTCGCTTTTTCCGAAATCAATATCATAACTCTTAAACATTGCAAGCGTTTCCTTTATTGTTTCAAGAGTAATAGTCACTTTCTGACGGAGAGGTCGGAATACGGGTACTTCCCAATAGCCAAATTCACTATTGTCGAACACCTTGCTGTATGTGCTGTCAGCTTCATCAAATGCCATAAGCAGATTGAGAATTTTATTACGTATTTCGTAAGTTATCTCTGTGTTTTTCTCACCAAGATTTTTGCGAAGAGAAGATTTGAAAGATGTAGCGTCAATGAGCTGTACCTTGCCTTTTCTGCGTTTTTCTTTTTTATTGGTAATAACCCACAAAAATGTTCCGATACCAGTATTGTAAAACATTTTTTCGGGAAGAGCAACAATTGCTTCAAGCAGATCCTGCTCAATAATATATCTGCGGAGATTTGAAGGACCCTGACCTGCTTTTCCCGTGAAAAGCGATGAACCATTATGTACTTCGACGATACGGCTGCCAAGTTCAGTATCTTTCTTCATTTTGCTGATATTGTTTGCAAGAAAAAGCATCTGCGGATCTCCAATATCGGGAATAAGCGAAAGCGGCTCATCATTGTAGTTAACCGTAAATCTTGTATCAGTTATCTCTTCTTTTTTTATATCTCCCCATGCTTTAAGATCGGTTTTCCATGGCGTGCCAAAGGGTGGATTACTCAGCATAAAATCAAATGTTCTGTCTGAAAATCCGTCATTTGAAATGGTCGAACCAAAAAATATATTTTGTGCCTGCACTCCCTCACCTTTTAAAAGCATATCGGAACGGGCAATAGCGTAGGTTTCATCAGCATTTTCCTGACCAAACAGATTTATTGATACATCTTTTCCGTATTGCTTGGCTATTGTTTTGATATGTTCTTCCGCAACAGTAAGCATACCGCCTGTACCGCAGGCACCGTCATATATGCTGTATGTTGTACTTTGAATTTTTTCCTTTATGGGAACAAATGCAAGGTCGGTAATAAGCTCAACAATGTCACGGGGAGTAAAATGACGTCCTGCATCAGTTATGTTAGTTTCTTCATTAAACTTTCGGATAACTTCTTCAAATACCGTTCCCATTGTATGATTATCCAGTGCGGGGAGGGTTACCCCTGCTGCATTTGTTACTTCGTGTGAAGATAAATTTATTGACGGATCGGTAAATTTGGATATAAGTAATCCGAGAATATCATGTTCGGACAGTTTGTCTATCTGTTTCCTGAACTCAAATTTGTTTATAATATCCTGAACATTCTGGGTAAAACCATCGAGATATGTAATAAAATCCTGTTTAAGCTGCTGCTGATTTGTACGGGATTTAAGGTCGCTGAGGGTGTAATCTGAGGAATTAGAAAACGAAAGATTTCCTGCGGCAGCATTCAGAGCAGCATCTTGTGATACTATATTATTTTCATCAAGCTTTTTCTTCATTTCCAGAACATCTTGCTTTGTAGGTTCAAGTATTGCATCAAATCTTCTTATTACAATCATAGGAAGAATTATTTTACGATAATCCCCCACATCATATACATCAACAAGACAGTCATTCGCTATTCCGAATATGAATGAAACAAGCTGTCCGAAATTGTTCTTATCCATTGGCACTTCTCCTTAATAGATACATACTTATTCATAATAATTATAGCACATCAAAGAATCAATTAAAAGAGTTTTTATAAAACATTTTGAAAAAATACAAAAAAATACTTGACAAGCCATGAAATATGTGATAAAATCATTGTTAGGAATTAGCGAACAAGCGAAATTCTGACAGGAGGATATAATATGGAAATAAACAAACGATTCGGTGACTTTGTAAGGGAGAAACGCCTTGAAAAAAAAATCAATTTAAGAAAACTTGCCGAGATTATCGGTATTGTTCCTGCTTATATGTCCGACATTGAAAACAACAGACGTTATCCACCCGATAAAGAGAAAATATATAAGATAGCTTCTGCTCTCGAACTGTCAGAAGATGAAACCAATACCTTGTTTGATCTTGCTGCAAACGAAAAAGAGAACAGTGTTTCACCGGATCTCCCTGAATATATTATGGGAACCGACAATGCACGAGTAGCTCTGCGAATGGCCCGTGATCTCAATGCAGATGATGAAGACTGGCTAAAGGTCATTAAAATGCTTGAAGCCAAAAAGGAAGAAGGAGATAACCCTTGATATATTACAACTTATCAAAGACACAGTTAGAGACCTATGCAGACAAACTGAATCAAGAATTCGATCCTGAAAGGCTTGGAGTGCCTAAGCATTTTGACCCTTACGATCTAATTGATCATATCGGAGCACGAACAGATTGGATTTATATAACGCCTAACCAGGCGATTCTTGGCATGGTTGCTTTTGAGAATATGATTTGGTATGAATGGAATGCACCATATTTTGAAAAAGGCATGGTTCCTAAAAGAATACTTGTCCCCAAAGGCACTATTCTTATTGATAGAACAGTAATTGATTCCAAAGAGGAAGAACGTGAGCGCTTTATCGTCACACATGAGTGCTTTCATTATTTGCTTCACCCAAGATGCTTTAAAAACTCTGACGGTATGGGACAATATTGTAAAAAGGAAAATTTCAATCCATGGAGCAGAGAACGTCCCAAAATGACTGCACTGGAAATCATCGAATATCAGGCAAATTATTGCGCAGCAGCATTTCAGATGCCGAGAACAGCTGTTAGTCAAGCATTTGTCGCTTCTCTTAAAATGAAAGGCGTTCCGGAAAAACCATTACGATTTGAAAGATGGATAAATCCGCATATTTCAAAGTTGGCTAAGGCGTTCGGAGTGAATTTCAATCCGATGAAGTACCGTTTACAACAGTTAAATCTTATTGATAACGGTAAAAATACATAATATCAAGGAACGGAAACGTTCCTTGATATTATGTACAGTTTGTTAGAAATCAGCGAACAAGCATATATATTACATATTGAAATCATGGCATAAATATGGTAAAATGTTAGGAGGAATATTAATGAATAAAGGTTTATCCGAATATGATGTCTACAAGGTAATACGTCCGCTCTTCGGCGATGTATCCTATGACCAAAATAATATGCCGATTTTAAATCGAGCTGACTACAGTAAAATCAATTGGGATACACTCGGTATAAGAGGTATGCAGAATATGTCTGTAAGGAATAATAACCGCAACACTCTTTTAACAATGTTCAATTACGATAAAAGGTTATTATCATTATGGAATTCGCCTTTAAAGAAGATTCCTATCTTTCAGACATACGCTGCCGTTGCAACGCCCGATTTTAGCCTTTATCCTTCAATGAATTATAATGAAATAAGGCATAATATATTTATGTCACGTTGGTTGGGAAAGACTTGGCAATCCTATGGATGCAATGTCATTCCGACCGTAGGTTGGGCATTGCCTGATACATACGATCTTTGCTTGGGATCTATTGAAACAGGTTCGGTCGTAATTATATCTACGCTGGGTTGCAGCAATTATGTTAACGAGTTCCTTAATGGATTTGAAGAAATGAAAAAGCGTATAAATCCACCTATCGTTATTGTGGTTGGTGATATGTTGCCGGGAATGACAGGTACATTTATAAACTATAAATATGTAGATGGGTTTGTAACTACGTATGAGCAATTAAAGTTTGAGGGCATATCAAATATCTTTACAATCAAGGAGGGTAATTAACTATGGGTTCAAGAGGTGCATTTGTTGATGTAAATATAGGGGATTTTACGTTTAAGGAAGGAGGACAACATTACAAATCTCTTGGTATTCTTAAAGGTGAGCCTAATGTTAAGGTAATCATTCAGGATTCAAATAATGTAAAAGCTCCCGAGTATTCCCACACTCCGGGAAGAATATACGCCATTGTAAAAGATGGGATTCTTAAGCATTTGGCATATTATGATGAAAATCATAATCAAGCAGTCAGCATTGATCTGGCACACGAACATAATGGGGTAAAACCACATCGTCACGTTTATTTGCAGCATAACAAGAACGATCCAGGCATTCCTCCAACTGATGCGGAAATGGAACTTATAAAAAAGGTAAAAAAGGAGTTTAACTTATTATGAGAATCAATGAATATAATTGTATTGAAGAGTTTACATCTCAGTATATTGGCGAATGGGCACCTTCTGACGGACATTGGTATGGATTGGATTTTTCATACAATGGTGTAGAATATCGCTTTAACACAGGCTCTATGTACAATAGAAGCGATACAATTCTTCCCGATGGAAAGACTGCTGTCTTTGGTATATATAGAAAAAATACTGTGTTAGATGCCGAAAATCACGAATACACTTTGTTGGGAGAATATGCAACAATGGATGAAGTGCTCCGTTCAACGGTAATTAACAATACTCCTTTTAAAGATGTCATTATGGATGATAATACAGAGTTGCTGGGTCAAGATTGAAAATATACGATTCCTTTATATATCAATTTTCTGCACACAAAAAAATTGAACAGTTTTCAAAGGATAAAATGAAACAATAGAGCGTCATAGGCAACGAAGAACTGATTTTCAAACTTTGAATATCAAAAAAGCGCATCAACTGCTCTGTAATTTTACAATAAAATGTTGCTGTCAAGGTTAAAGCGAATGATGAAAACAACCTTAACAGCGACATTTTTTATAATTGTGGGCGAATAAGCAGTCGTGACATCATCGTGAGACACATTAAAATATCGACCATCAAAATATTTTCCGTAAAATTTTCATGAGTCAAATTAGGAATGAAATATTACGGCTCACACCTCTTACAAGGCACATACCCCATATCAATAACCTCATCACGGGAGCAAGTGACTTCATGCTTATTCTTATCTTTCATATCCTTAACGCTCGAACAGCTCGGAAGATGAAATTTCTTCGTATTTGTGTTAAGAACATAGGTTATATTCCCGTTAGCTGTGCCGTTTATAACAGTTGTATCGGATTTTTCTTTGACCGTAACCTTGCAGGTCGCTTTCAAGCCGTTAGAGGTCTTTGCCGTAATTGTCACCGTTCCTGCCTTTACTGCTGTGACTTTGCCGTTCTTACTAACTGTTGCGATTTTATTGTTGCTTGAATACCAGGTCACAGACTTTACAGCTGATTCGGGTGAGGTCACTGCAACAAGCATTTTGGACTGTCCGACTTCAAGAGCATATTTGGTATAGTTAAGCGTGATTGAAGCAATAGTGCCGTCAGAAAGCTTGCTGTCACCGTTCGTATAGTCGATCGTTATCCCCGGCTGAACATTATAGCAATACACATTGAATGATACACCTTTTCCCGTGTCCTCAACGGAGTAAGCTTCAATCTGCACACCGCTTGCAAGCAGATTATCCCCCTTGAATATAGGCGTTACACGATACAAAACGTGATTATCGGTTTCTTCAACATAGTCAGCGACCATATTTTCAAACGGAAGCAAACCCTCAACGTTAAGATATCTCGTTCCAGTGATAAGGTTCTTCTCGTTTGCATTTTCGGCTGTAAGCTGATAACCTATCAAATGGCAGCGGTTGTACAGATACTTTCCGTCAACATTGTCATACTTGACCGTATGCCAGCCTGACGGCTTTATCATTCCGATATTTCCACGTTCCTCCGTAGGCATTGTTTCCGTGCAGACATTGGCATAAGCCACACCGCACCGACCGAGATCATCAAGCTCACTGTACTTCTCAAATGCTTTTGAGGTCATATCCTTTTTACTGAAATCCGGTACATTATCGTTCAGCTCAACATAGGCTTCGCCTGAATAATCGGGCAGATTATTCAGCGTGATTTTCTCTTTTGCCGCCGATGCCGACATCACCGACAGATTGCATACAAGGCTCAATGCCAGCAGCAGGCATAGAAATACACTCTTCTTTTTCATAAAAAAGTCCTCCTCAATGTAATAAGTTTGGCTTATACTTTCATTATATCAGAACAGCTGTGTAAAAATACGGACAACCGGTATTTAGCATTTCAGCAAACCAAATCAAACTTATGCTTAATAATATTATATACTTGCTCACTAATACAGTCAATAGCTGACTGTTTATTACTGAATAATTTTCTATCTCAGGATATAATTATATTCAGAGTATAATTATTAAGCGAGGGCGCAGATATGAGTAAAGAAGTATCATTCAAGAATCACGACCGCTTTATTCAGTTGGGCGTTGCAATATCATCATTGAGGAAAATCAGAGGTTTATCACAGGAAAAGCTTGCAGATAAAGCAGGCATAAGCCGTTCTCTGCTCAGCGTAATTGAAGCACCGAATATTGCACATTGTTTTTCTATGGAAGTTTTCTATAATATAGCCGATGCGCTCGATGTTTCGCCGTCTGACTTGCTTACTGCTTCACTTTTCCCCGACAATATTATCAACAATGTAAAATAACAATTACTTATAAAGTATAGAAGAGCTGCACTCACAGGGTCTTGTGAATGCAGCTCTTCTTGCTGTATAATTACAATAATATCATTATAAATTCACCCTTTCGGCGCACAGCCGAAATGCTTGACATACGCTCTGTAAAAAGCAGAATAATCGCTGAATCCGCATTGCTCGCAGGCAGAATATGCCGTAACGCCGCTGCGGATCTTTTCTTTTGCGGCGGTCAGACGCTTCTGTGTTATGTATTCCCACGGAGCAGCACCCGTTGCCTTTTTGAAAACACGGCTGAACTGCGACGTGCTCAAATAAAAATGCTGTGCAAGGTTCGGCACGGAAATATCCCCGAAAATATTCTCATTCACATACATAATGATTTCCTGTGCCGCTGTCCGAGCTGTATTCCCGTTATCGCCTTTTACCGAAAATGCTCTGCTTATCATATCGGCAAGTGCAAAAATATGCGTTGTCAGCGTAAGCTTTCTTCCGTAATCATCGGCATTTTCACACATCTGCGAAAAAAGCTTTGTTACGATCTTCATATCAATATCATCAGCAGTAAGAATGTTGTCCGTGCCGATATCACGGTCAAAAAACGGCTTTAAAAGCCTGCTTTCGGGGTCTGTTTCACTAAACATCGACACGGGAAAATTCACCGCATAGCGTTTGTATCTTTCGCAGCTTTTTATCTTTGCTCTGTGCGCTTCGGCTGGGCGCATTATCATAAGGCTGCTGCCTTTGAGCGGATAAACCGAGCCCTCCACAAGATACTCAACATCTCCCAAAATAAAAAGATAAATCTCACATTTATCGTGAATGTGCATATTAAAATCCTTATCATCGGGCATATCATCGACCGCATATCTTATGTACATCTCACCCGAAGAATACTCGTTCAGCATATAAGTCCCTCCCGAATATAATATAGCATAATATGCGTGAATTTGCAATATAAATTGCGCATTTTAACAATTTCAATGTTATTTAAGACGGTATATAATTTATTCAACAGCAAAAGCAAAGGAGTGTTTGGAATGTATAAATTAGCGGCATTTGCAGATGAAGCGGACGGCAGCCTTGACGGTCAGATAAAAGCAATGACCGAAAACGGCATACGTTATCTTGAAATAAGAGGTGTTGACGGTCAGAACATCGCCGATATTTCCGCAGAAAAAGCACGGGAGATACGCAGACGGCTTGAAAACAGCGGACTTTCCGTTTGGTCACTGGGTTCACCTTACGGCAAGATCAGTATCAGAGATGATTTTGCCGCTCACCTTGATAAGTTTCGTCACGGTCTGGAGCTTGCGGATATTCTCGGAGCAAAGCATATCCGTCTGTTCAGCTTTTATGTTCCGTCAAGCGAAAAGGAGCAATGCAAAGATGAGGTTTTTGAACGGCTCGGACGATTTTGCGAAGCTGCAAAGGGTAGCGGAATAACACTTTGCCACGAAAACGAAAAAGGGATTTACGGTGACAATGCTGTTCGCTGTTCAGAAATTCACAAGGCATTTCCGCAAATAAAGGCAGTATTTGACCCTGCGAATTTTATTCAGTGCGGACAGGATACCGTTGAAGCTTGGAATATGCTTTCGGACAATGTTGAATATATGCACATCAAGGACGCTCTTGCGGACGGTTCTGTTGTTCCTGCGGGAAAAGGCAGCGGAAATATACCGTATATTCTTGAACGATACAAAGGCGAGGTGCTTACGATAGAACCGCATTTGTCCGTTTTTGACGGCTTTGACAAGCTTGAAGCTTCGGAAAAATCAAAGATGAATTACTGCTATCCGTCGGCACGGGCTGCATTTGAAGCTGCGGTAAACTCACTTAAAGAATTGCTGTAAGGGAGAGGATCTTATGGAAAAAATACGACTTGGAATAATCGGACTTGGCAATATGGGCAGCGGACATTTTTACAATGTTCTCGACGGAAAATGCCCCTCTGTCGAGGTAACGGCTGTATGTGACATTGACCCTGCAAAGCTTGAAAAAGCAAAGGAATATTCTGATATTGCACGTTTTGAAAATTCATCGGAGCTGCTTGACAGCGGGCTTGTTGAGGCTGTACTTATAGCTGTACCGCACTACGATCACCCCAAAATTGCAATAGAAGCTTTCAAGCGTAAGTTCAACGTTCTTACGGAAAAGCCTGCGGGCGTTTACACAAGGCAGGTTCGTGAGATGAATGAAGCTGCCGACAAAGCGGGCGTAAAATTCGGCATTATGTTCAATCAGCGCACCAATCCGCTGTATGCAAAGGCTCGTGAGATAGTGCAGAGCGGACAGCTCGGCGAATTGAAGCGTATGGTATGGATAATCACAAACTGGTACAGAACGCAGGCTTACTACGATTCGGGCAGTTGGAGAGCGACCTGGAACGGTGAGGGCGGCGGAGTTCTTCTCAATCAAGCACCGCATAATCTTGACCTGTGGCAATGGATATTCGGTATGCCGAAAAGAGTCCGTGCTTTCTGCGCTTTCGGAAAATACCATAACATTGACGTTGAGGACGATGTGACTATTTACGGCGAATATGAAAACGGTGCTACCGCAGCTTTCATCACAACTACGGGAGATGCCTGCGGAACGAACCGTCTTGAAATAACAGGTGACAGAGGCAAGATAGTAATTGAACACGGAAAGCTCTGCTTACAGAAGCTTGCCGTTCCCGAACGTGAATTCTGTTTCACCTCAAAGGAGGGGTTTGTCACACCCGAAAGCACTTATGAGGAGTTCACCGCACCTGCGCCCGATGGACACCCTGAAGTGCTTGAAGCCTTTGCGCAGGCGATACTTAACGGTACTCCTATGATCGCAGACGGCAGAGAGGGGCTTAACTCGCTTTCTATCTCAAATGCGGCATATCTTTCCGCCTGGACAGATGACTGGGTAAATCTCCCGTCCGATGAAGCACTTTTTGAAAAATATCTGAAAGAACAATGCGAAAAGGAGCAGACCTCAAAAAAATAAAAACCGCTCACGCTTCACACATCGAAAGCCTTGATGTGCTTCGTGAGCGGTGGAAGGTGCGCTGGTGATATGAATGCTGTTATGCTTATGCTCGGAGTTACGCTCTGTTACACGATATCCTCTTTAAGCGACAAATACGCTGTTTCCAACGCAAAATTTTCGGGAGATGAATTTACATTTCTGATATGCTCGTCAATGTCGGTATTTCTGCTGTTCTCCCTGCCGTTTCAGAAGCTTTATTTTCATATTTCGTGGCAGGCTTTTGCGGCGATAGGGCTTATTGCGCTATGTAAATTTTTTGAAATGCAGATGAGTGCATTAGTGCTGAAACAGCTTACTGCATTTGAGCTGAAAGCGTGGCTCGGAGTAACTCTTTTTGCTTCATATATTACCGATGTTTTCTGCGGCGAAAAGCTTCGTATATTGAAACTTCTCTGCATTGCTGTCACGGTCGCAGGGCTTGTATTTATCGCAAGGTCAGGGAAAGAAAGCAGGATCGAATACAAAAAAATCGCCGTACCGCTCGTGTTATATCTCGGAGCAAAATTCGGCTACGGACTTGCAATAAAGGCATTTACGCCTTACATATCGCCGACAATGCAGCTTTTGCCCGCACTTGCGATAATTGCTGTAATTATGCTGTTCCGAATACGTCCGCAGGAGATCATTCGGAAGAACAGAAAGGGTGCAACGGCGATCATTCTCGCACGAATACCGAACACCTTGGGAATGCTGCTTGAAAATGCCGTTATCTCGGTCAGCCTTACGGATTACTCGTTTATTCAGCCGATGATACTTGTCAGCTTGTTCATAATCGGGCTAATACGAAAAGAACGGGGTTCGGCTGAAAGCATTATAGGAAGTATTCTTTGCGTGTCGGGTGTGGTTTTGTTTCAGGTTATATAACATTTTACAGATAACAAAAGCTGCGTTTATAAAGGTGATTTCAGACCAATGTAAACGCAGCTTTTCCTTATTAAAGCCAAGAACCCAGATACAGCAGACATGTATCTGCCATTTTATGAAAGCCGACGTTTTCAAAGCGCTCAAATTCAGCCTTGTTCTTTGACGGCTTGGGATAATACACGATAAGTTCAGGATAGCTGTGGTAATGCTTCATCACAACTTTCGGAAGTGCCATCATTATCGTTCCGAACACATCATCGGGAATATCTGCTTCGGTGATATACAGCACATCATCATCAAGCTCACGCTTTTCCTGCTTTGTAATGATTGACATTATCGTTTCAAGCTCTCTGCTGTGATCGGCGCATACCTTATATGCGCTCTCGCCCATAAGCTCCATAAGATGTGTCAGTATCAGATAGCCTTTTATGCTGCCGAGATAAGTCCGCTTATCCGTATTATCGCAGGCATCATCGTCATCTTCCGCAACTCCGTAAAAGTCCAGCTCGCAATACACGATATAGTCCACAACGGGGTCACTGTATGATATATCGCTGCTGATAGTATCATTATGTGAAGCAATTATGCTTGCATATTCCATAATTATGATTGTTCCTCTCAATATTTTCTAATTGATTATACCATAATTGGAGGATTCTATCAAGTATTAACTGCTATTTTCTCTGCTATAATTTGACAAACCCAGTCATATTTGATATACTGAAAGAAAAACACTATCGGAGGATAATACTATGAAGCGTAAAAAATCAAATAAATTTGCAGTATCAAACACAACCGCCGCACCTGCTGCAACTGTTATTGAAAAGACTTCAACTGTTGAAGAAGCAAAAACAGAAGCCGCTCCTGTTGCAGCTGAATCTGCACCCACTGTTGAAACTACTGCTGCGGAAGTCAAGGAATCCAAGCCTGCCGCAAAGAAAAAGCCTGCTGCTAAAAAGGAAGAAGTTAAAAAGAATGATGTTTTCCTTATTCAGAGCAACGGCAAGGACTACACCAATGATGATATTGTTGAGCTTTGCAAGGCTGCATACAGAAACGGTACTCGCAAGCACATTAAATCCTGCGATGTTTATGTAAAGGCTGAAAATGACGGTCTTAGGGCTTACTATGTTATAAACGGAAACGCTGACGGGGCTTTTATTGAGCTTTGATTTATCCCCTATATACAGATCCGCCCATACCATTTGGTACAGGCGGATTTTTATATATCCATATATAATTTATCTGCTCATATCATTTTCACGGACATTTCTATCTCTGTCAGATTCTATCTCCATAGGCTCATAACCTGCTGCTTCAATATTTTCAAGCATAGTGCTGTCCATAAAATCAAGCAAATCATTCATCTGCTTTGCGGTTTCGGGTGTTAATTCAGAGTCATACTCCTCATACACTCCCATTCCGCTGTTTTCATAGTTTAACGGAATTACCTTCTGATTGTCATAATCAACCCTGAGGTCAATTCTTGGGTCATACATAAGGTCACCGTTCTGCTCATAGATCTGACAGATCGTGAGGACATCACCGTTCATTTCCACATGAAGATCTTCTCCGCCATTTACGCTGAATTTCACATATTCGCTGTCACCCTCAAGCACCTGCGGAAACATATCAGCAAGATGTTCAAAGACTTCCTTTTGCAGCGTATCATCTGTCATTTCAAATTTCGTCAGCTGGAGATGAACCTCCTCTATTTCGGTTTCTGCTTTCAAAAGCTCTTCCGCCTTTGAGAACGGCTTGTCCACATCAGCCTCCATTTGTTTAAGCTCTGACCTCATAGTTTCATTGGAACTTTTGAGATCTTCAATGCTTTTCTGTATGTTGTTGATACAGTTATCCAGTCGGATAAGATTGCCTGTGTCGGTTTCGGGATTGAGGTCGCAGTAATGATGCTTTTCACCGTCAAGGCAAGCCTTAACGTGCTTTGAGAGAACATCAAAGAATACCGACAGCTTGAAACCTCTGTATTCTCCCACATCAAACATCTTCCCCTCCGCTATCTTTGCAGCATTTGCGGAAATGAGCGATTTCAGCTTCGTGCCTGCTTCCTTGCGGTCATTATACACTGTACCCATAATAGTGACAGGGTGTGTCTCCTTGCCGTCCTCGTCAACAAACTTCGGAGCCTTATTTGCAGTATCCATATCTTTTTGGAGATGCTCAATGACAAGCTCATTGGTACGAAGCTTTTCCGGTATCTTCACACGGATATTATCCTGCAATTCATAGATATACTCAGAATATCGTGATTTTTCCATTTTCAGGTCCTTTATAAGGGCTTGTAGCTCCATTTCCTTTTTTATCAAGGGATTGCCTGCGCAGAGTGCCTTTACCTCCGCATAGTCAAGGGCTGTTTCGTCCATATCAGCACAGGTTCTTTCAGGTGTCTTGCTTGTCATTACCTGTGAAATGAACTTCTGCTTGTTCTCAAGGATCTGGAACAAATAACTGTCGAATGATTTATTTGTAACGTAACGGAATATATCGACTTCTGAATTTTCATTGCCCTGACGTTCGATTCGACCATTACGCTGCTGCATATCAGACGGACGCAGCGGACAGTCCAGATGATGCAGAGCAATCATTTTTTTCTGTGCATTCATTCCCGCACCGCACTTTGCAGTCGAACCTAACAGAATACGAATATCACCTGTGTTCATCTTATCAAAAAGCTTCTGCTTCTTTTCCGCAGTATCATAATCATGGATAAATGCAATTTCATTCTCAGGCACTCCCCTGTCCATAAGCTTGCTCTTAATATCATCATACACGTTAAATTCCTTTGGCGGAATATCTTCAATATCTGACATAAAAAACTTTTCAAGAAGTTCGGGAGAATCGGCATCATTAAGCCTGCCGTTTTCAAATATTGCTGCCTGTGAATACATCTTTCCATCGTCCAAATTAGGCTTTCGGATAACTACAATGTCACCCTCACTCAGCTTGTCGGACTTCTCGGGAGAATGCTTGTCAATGTAGCTTTTTACATCAACAAAGGTATTTATGTTCTTTGGATTATCCTCATCACCATTGCCAAGACCTATTTTCTTGCGGAGAAGCTCATAGTCAAGCTCCTTGCTGCTGTTAGGTCTGTAAACCTCAAATCTGTCCTGTCGGGAGTCGGACTTTGGAGTGGACATATCGCAGAAAATGCACTGCGTACTGCGTTTGTCAGCCGTTTTGCTGTAAATGTCAAAAACATTATCAATGCAGAGATTAACCTTTGACCCCTTTTCATCGGGCAGAGTTGAATTTATCAATCTCTGGTCAAGTCCTATTTTTCTGCCATCATTGGTAATGACAAGCATATTATCATCACGGGGATCGACCTTTCCGTCACGGATAGCCGTAGCTCTCTTGGAAAGAGATTTTATCAGCTTTTTCTGCGTCTTTGAAGGCTCTGCCACTACTTCATGATAGTGTGCTTTTGGCTTTTCAAGGTCAAGGGTATCGGCAGTTCGTATATCTGCACATTCCTTGAACATACCCATAAGCTCAGGCAGGTTCGTAAACTTTGCAAATCGTGTTTTCAGCTGATATTTGCCGTCACTCTCCGGTTTTAATTCGTAATCGGTCTTGACATCGCCGAAATCCGCAGCCCATTCATCGAAATGATTGATATTGCAGTCTTTCAGTATATCCGCCTGCAAATAACGCATCATAGTATAAAGCTCGCACATTGAATTCGAGATAGGCGTTCCGCTGGCATAAGTCTGCCCCTTACCGCCCGTGATCTCGTCCATATATCTTGACTTCATAAGCAGATTAAAGGAACGTGCTGCACCTCCGCTGCCGAGGCCCGATACATTGTGCATTTTTGTTGCTGTGGCGAGGTTCTTATACATATGGCACTCGTCGATGAACAGCTTGTCAAAGCCCAGCTTTTCAAAATCAATGAAATCGTCCTTGACCTGTGCATCATTGAGCTTGTTCAGCCTGTCCTCATAGCTTGCAATGGCGTTTTCAATCTTCTTGACAGAAAAGCTCTTTTCGCCAAATTCTGCGGCATACTCCAGCTCCTCACGAAGCTTTGCAAGCTCTTCCGTTATGTACTGCTGCTCTCTTTCGGGAGATAGACCCATTCGGTCAAACTGTGTGTGACCGACGATAACAGCGTCCCAGTCGTTGGCTGCGATCTTTGCAAACAATTTCAGGCGGTTTGCCTTTTCAAAATCTTTCTTTGTGGCAACAAGAATATTCGCATTGGGATAAAGCTTTCTGAAATCATTGCCCATTTGCTCAGTAAGGCTGTTGGGAACGGCAAAAAGGGATTTATTATGCAGTCCCAACCTTTTTCCCTCCATAGCTATTGCTATCATCTCATAGCTTTTTCCAGCGCCGACAGCGTGCGCAAGCAGCGTATTGCCGCCGTATAAAGCTCTTGCAACGGCGTTTTTCTGATGTTCTTTCAGAGTAATATCAGTGTTCATTCCAACGAAATTAAGGTGACTGCCGTCATATTCTCTCGGACGTATTGAGTTGTACATTTCATTGTAGGTCTGAACCAAATCTTCACGTCTTTCGGGATCTTTAAAAATCCAGTCCTGAAATTCGGACTTAATGAGATTGGCAACCTGACGTACCGCCTTGGTTTCCTCCTGATTTACCACAAGGATATAGTTGCCCTTTTCGTCACGCATTTCATAACCGTTCTCGTCCTTCTTGCGGTCCTTAACCTGCAAATCGCTGTTGTTAAGGATACCCTCCAAAATCTTGTATGCGTTCATTCTGTGCGTTCCGAATACATTTGTTGCGGTGTAATTTTTCTTTGAAGCACCATTGACATCTTCGATTTTCCACTCGCCTGCCGCCTTGCTGTACTGAACAGTCATTTCATTCCTGCCTGTCCAATCGGGATTGAATTTTTCGCAGATAAACTGCCGTATATATTCGGGAGCGATCCAATGAGAACCCAGCTTTACGGAAATGTCCTTTGCTTCAACTCTCGTCGGGATTGCTTTTTCAAGAGCCGCCCTGTTTTCCGAAACGTCCATACCCTCGGGAGCATTGTTCAGCTCTGCAATTTTCCTGCGGATATTACCCGTCAAATATTCGTCTGCGGTCACATACTTTTCCTCCGCCTGCGGAAGTCTGAAAATCTGTCCTTTTAGGTCGGCTATCATTCTGTTCTTATCCATACCGCAAAGCTCGGACATAAAGTCGAAATTCACCTTTGCTTTTTCCGATACGGATATGATAAGCGCTTCCTGTGCTGTTTCAACGTGTTCGGCAATGGTCTTGGGCTTTACCGTGTTATGCTCAAAAATGTCAGCCTTGGTGTATGTACCTGTCTCCTTGTTTTCGGTTTCAAGTGCGGAAAGGAGCTGGTAATCATCGTCACCCTTAAATGCGTCCCTGTTCTTTTTATCGGAAACAAAACCGTACTTTGCAACGAACGCGTCATATACCTTGTTGAGCTTGACTCTGCTTTCGGAAATGCTTTCATCAAGGGAGCTGTCGTAATTGTTCATCTGCAAATCAAGCAGCTCTCTGACCGTATCACGAAGTTCAACCATAGCAACAGCACGGGCGATTTTGTCCTTGCCCTTACCTTTGACAGGAACCTTTTCCATAGTGTCCCCCGCTTCTCTGTAATAGAGTTCGCCGTTTACCGCCTGATAACTGAATTTACGGGATTCGGCAGGTGCGGGAATAACATCGGCATTTATCTCCTCAACATTTTTCATAACAGATGCAGCCTTGTATTCGCCCTTTATGTTCTGTACAGCTTCGGAAAGCAAGCTCTTCAGCATAGACGGATCATCAAGCTTTACGGTCACTTCGTTACCGAATCTGCCGCTTACCTCCTTGAAATCACCCATTACCATTTCGGGGTGCTCAGCAAAATAGTTATTAACATCAAAGCCGTCGGCAGATACACTGAGCTTTATCCAGCCCTCCTTGTCGGGATCTATCTCAATAGGTATTTCACGCTTCTGTAAAAACAGAATATCCGATACGACTTCCGTTCCCGCATTTGCCTTGAAAGCTGTGTCGGGCAAACGGATAGCACCTAAAAGCTCTGCTCTCTGTGCAATATATTTGCGGATATCGTCATTTTCCTTATCCATTGTTCCCTTTGAGGTAATAACTGCTACCACTCCTCCGGGGTGTACCTTGTCGAGAGATTTTGCTATAAAATAATCGTGGATAAGGAAATTATTCTTGTTGTAGTCCTTGTCATTCACCTTGTAATTTCCGAAGGGAACGTTACCCACCACCACATCAAAGCTGTTATTCTCAAAAGCGGTCTTTTCAAAACCCTTTATCTGAATATCCGCATCGGGATAGAGCTGCTTTGCAATTCTTCCCGTCAGATCATCAAGCTCAACGCCGTGAAGCTCACTTTCACGCATATTTTCGGGCATAGCTCCAAAGAAATTGCCGATGCCCATTGCAGGCTCTAAAATCTTTCCCTTTTCAAAGCCAATGTTGGCAAGTCCCTCATATATTGCGTTTATTACAATAGGAGAGGTATAGTGCGCATTAAGGGTAGAACGCCTTGCTTCGGAGTATTCTGCATCGTCAAGAACAGTTTTCAGCTTCTCATACTCGTTCTTCCAGTCGGAATTATTCGGGTCAAATGCCTGCGGGATAGCTCCCCAGCCCGTATAGCCCGAAAGTATCTTCTGTTCATCGGGAGTTGCGGCTCTGCCCTCTGCTTCAATGTTTTTCAGAGTTTCCACCGCAGCAATATTTGCATTAAACCTTGCCTTTGGTCCGTTTACTCCGAGATTTTCATCGGTAATCACAAAATTATTGCTGTGAGTATCCACCGGAGACTTGACCTCATCGGAATGAATATTCTCCAAAGTATCCAGTGGAGACTTGACTTTTTCGATTGGTTCTGCCTTTTCCACAAGCGAATATCCACGGTTTATAAAATCGGCAAGGGTCATTCTTTCTGAATCGTGAAACAAGCTCGATGTTTCTTCAAGAGTTATCATGTTTTCCGAAATATCGGAAATGCGGAAAAGTCCGCTGTCATTCTCAAGAATATCCCCGATAGCAGGCTCATATCCGTAATCCGTTCTGCTGTTTTCGGCATCAACAGCCGTGCTCATTTCATCAACAGGAATTTCGGGAAAATCCATTGTTTCAGCAATGACCTTGCTCTTCTCAATCACAAAATCAAAATAGTTGTTGTCAAGTTTACGCACATTACCGTCTTTTTCGGTAAGCTCTATGCGATAATCCTCGCTCGATACGCCATTACTCATATTTTCAAGATGCTTTGCAATATCTGCAATCATATCATCGGAAGAGACGCTGTTTTCATTCTCCCAAACATCAACAAAAATGCTGTTGGTCGTATTGTGAGCATACTTAACAAATGAGCCGTCCTCATCGGGAGTGTAGCTTTCGGTTATTTCCTCAAAAGCAGGATTTTCGGCATTACTGAGATCTTTATCGTTCCACTCGGTTCTGCGGACAAGACGGATATTTTCATAATCATTCAAATTGATTTTCTCTTTTTCCCTGCCCAAAAATCTGTCGGAAACATCAACAAAACCGTATGTATCTACATAATTTGCTTCATTGTTCAGCACGATAATGTCGCTGACGGAAAGAGAATGTCCCTTGAAATCTTCGGGACGGTCAAGGTTGAATTTCGTATATATTGCTTCAAGCTTGTTGCTGTCCTCGAAATCATCAAGGCTGCCCGTATATACAAGCTCATAATTTTCGGGTTTGGCAGCTTCGCCGTAACGCTCGGCATCAGTGAAGCTCTCAAAGCGTATAGCGTGATTTTCGGCATTATTTTTCAGCTGATATATCTTGTATTCATTATCGGGTGCAGGCTTTTCAATACCGTATTTCTGCAAAATTTCGTGAGCATAAACAAGCCGTGTGAAGTCCGTATTCTCATTTGCATTGTTGATGATCCACTGTGCATTACGGATTCGGTTATCTATATCTTTCTGAGTAATGTATTCACCCTTATCCATAAGATTGGATATTACATTTGCGACCTCAGACCATGTGAAATTTTCCTTGCCCGCTGTTGTTTCGATCTCAATTCCTTTGGAATCATAATTTGTGAATTTTACGGGTCCGTCACCGCTGTGACCGCCAATGCCGAACTCTTTCTTTAAGAAATCCGCAAAATCTTTCTTTGAGGGTGATGTTTCATAAAAATCGGCAACCCTGAATTTACCGTCCTGAAAGCCTGTGCCACGCATGACCTCGTTGTGTATGAGATTTTCACGGGAAATATTATTCTCGTTGGCAATGAGATACATAAGCTCCTTTGCGTGTCCCCACACAAAATTTGCTTCACGGTCTGATGCCGTGTCCCTGACGGAAAGACTGTTATCGTGCGGCTCAAATTCAAGGGTGTAGGTATATCCCATAAGAGAAATTTCGGTGCTTTTCAGAGAATTGAATATTTTCTTTGTTTCACTGACGGTAATATCCTCGGTAGGTTCAATTCCTGCCGACTTGATGATCTCACGGAAAACAGCCAGCGGATTATTATTAAAAAAGTTGTTAAGAGTGTTGTTCTTTCGTGCAAATTCTTCACGTTTCTCTGCTGTTGGCTCGGTGATATTTCCAACAATGGCATCAAGGATAGCTTCGTCACGCTCGGCTATATATTCCGAAATATGCTCTTCAAAATATTTCTCGGCTTCTCCTCTGCGCATAAATCCACTGAAATCATCATTTATCGGAGCAAAATTGCCCTGACTGTCCTGTTCCTCAATATCGAATTTTCCATTGAAATTTTCGGATATCCAGAATGTTTCATCGTTATATTTTGCAAAGTAGCTTGTGGGAGCACCGTTATCGTCAGAAGTTTCGGGAATTGGTGTCCAGATAATTTCCGATTCGTGTTCGGGTTCTTCCTGCTCGGATTCTTCCGTTTCGAGAAGCTCCGTGGGAGCAGTTACCGAATATGTTTCCGATTCAAGGCAGAGTGCAGATTTATTCCTCAGCACATCTTCAAGATGTTCGGAAATATATTCAAGCTCGTCATCATCGGCATTATATGATTCATTATCGCCGCCCAGCTGATAATACTCAACAGTAACATCGGCAAACTGCTTCCCCGTATCGGCAATGTATTCCTGATATTCCTCAAGTGCGGTTATATCATCTTTTCCGACATACTGACCGGTCACAAAAGGTTCTTCATCATCAATCGTTATAACAGAAAAGTTGATCGTGTTATTATCAAGGTCAAGGTGCGCCGATATTTCATCAATACCCTTTATCTCCGCAAAAGATGTTATGGGATTTTCCGCACCGTAAATGTGCATTGTCTGCTCGTCGATATTTACGTCAATGGCAGTAACTCCGTCAGTCTGCGAATACTGCGCAAACTCCGCTTCGGTTATCTGAGTTCCGCCGAGAGTGCAGAGATCCATAAAAAGCCTGTCGAAATTTTTTATCGCATTTCTGACAGATTCTTCGGTAACATCATTTGCAATATAGTATCTGTTTGTGTCGTATTGAGATACCGCAAGAACAGCCTTGACCTGTGCATTTTTCTCTTCTAAAATTCGGTCAAGCTCTGTCGTGCCGACGTTAAGCATATCCTCAAAACTCAGAGCCGACAAATGCTCACGGTTCATCTGTTCAAGAGAATCATATTTTTCTGTTTTTGCAAGCTCATCATCAATGAAATATGATACGGAAAAGTTTTCAAGGTCGGCTTCGACCTGCAAGCTGTGATCTCCCTGCTCCTCCGAACCAATTTCCGTATAACCGATAGAAATGTGCTGCATATCAGAAAAATCCGCTGTACTTGAATACTCCGAATCAAGAAAATCCTCGATATATTTTTTAGCTGTATCAAGCTCGGATACAACCGTTTTTTCACCGTTTCCGAGATAAATCCCGTTCCTGTGCAACTCATACTTATCCACATTAGATGTAACGGCATATACTGTGCTGCCTGAACGTTCCTTTTTGGAAATACCCACATCATCGGGATAAATGCCCTTCATTGATACAACTTCAACATCAGCACCCTTGTATCTGTATCTATCACCGACGGCAATATCCTCGGCTGTTCTTTCGGGGGCAGCCTGCTCTTTTTCAAGGCTCTTTTCTTCATATTCACGAACAGTATTTGCAAACAGATTAAGCAGTCCGGGGTGTGCTGTAAGGTAATTTGCATTTATGCCCATACGCATATTTTCGGAGAGCTTACCTATGACCTCATTTCCCCAGTTATAGTTTTCCTTTGAAATACGTCCGTCAAAATCTTTCTTGTAAAGATTCGCAGCAACAACCACCTGTATTCTTTCAAGGGAATATCTCTCCAAAAGCTCTGTCAATGCGGCATTACTGTCAAGAGTGTTATCATTGTAATGCTTGCTCAGAAAAGCATCAATATCATGAGCACACGCAAGATTTTCCTTTCGGAACAATGCAATGTTTTCTCTTTCAATGGTTTCATTGATTTTGTCGGCTGTAAGTTTCAGAAGCTCTGCAACATCTGAATAACTGTTGAGATATTCATCACTTAACCAGTCATCATACAGCTCCGACAGAATATTTCTTGAGGAAAGCAGCGCATTTATCTGCTCTTCCGTCAGGTCAAGCTTTTCCTCCGTGATGTAAGTCTGAATGTTGTCCTTTGTGCTTATTTCATACGCCGACTCAATAAGCACCGCAGGAGTTTCCTTTTTCATATTTTCAAGAAAAGCTTTCCACTCGGCTTCGACCTTGTCGGCAAGCTTTTCTTCGGGAGTGATGTTATCATACTTTTCGTGATAGTCCGAAAAGCCGTTCCAAACATCGCCCATAATAACATTTCTGTCCTTATCAATAATAATGCCCGCAGCTTCATCGCCGTAATTTTCGCTTTCAAGCAGAAAAAGCTCCCTGCCGTCAATATTTTCGGTATCGACCACATACCAAGTCCCCTCATAGCCGTCAATTATGAGTGAAGCGCTGTCGGCGGTTATCTCATCTTTGATTGCTTTCTGAATAATTGGTGTGTTCTTTTCAAGATATGTGCTGACGGCAATATCATCATATCTTCTGACAACATTTTCGGGCTTGTCTATATATGCCTTGGCGTAATCCTCAAAATATCCCGAATGTGTATCTATCACATTCTGCCTGCAATTCCGATAGATATATTCCATAAAATCATCGGAGTTATATGCTGCAAGAACATCATCTTCCGTAACAGTAATGTCAATAAATTCACCGTCGCCGCCGTCACCCTCTTCATTGAAATATACCAATGAAAATGCTTTGCTGTCAGGATTGTAGGTTATATCATTGGGATAACGATTATCCACATGAGGGAACCGTGTCTGAGCAATAATGTTTCTTTCATACATCTCCCTGTCGGCAGCACGTTCTTCATCATTTGTTATCCACTCCATAAGTTGCCCTGTGGTATTTGTGTAACCTATGTCATGCTCATCGGCATAAGCAATGGCATCATTGACATTTCCGAATGTGGGGCAATGTCCCTCATCATCAAGATAAACAGCTCTTTCCTCACCTGTTTCGGGGTCATATTCGGAAATGTAATAGTCGGCATTTTCCTCATCGGAAACGATACGATAAAGCGAATTATCCTCAATACGCATTTCCGTGGGGTGAAAAAACTCATTGTCGTGGTCAAGAAACATATTTCTTGCTTCACCAAGACTTTCAAAGCCTGCGGTTTCCCCTGTCTGCATATTGCGGATATTCACAAATCCGTTGGTGTCGGCAATGCGCTCATATCCCTTTTCACGCAGCTCATTCACAAGATCCATATTCTGAATGTTATCAATTATCCTGCGGACAAAGGCTGCGTTGCTATCCCCCGCAACCGTTATTGTTGCGCTGTTGGCATTTATTCTTCCAGAAAATTTTATAGCCGAATCTCCCGCAAGGATATTGGCTGCCTGCAATGCTGTTTCGGGATCGGTATTGATATATTTTCTCTCGGAGGGCGGCAGGTCCTTGTACTGAGTATTTCCGATAATTCTTTCGCTGCTTCTGTTTTTGTCGGCAAATGACTTCACTATGTCCATAGCACGCTCGCTGTCCGCCTTGCTCACGGTAATAGTATTTTTGTAGCCGACAGTAGCGGAAAACTTGATATTTTCGGCAGTAAGCCTGTCCATAACAGCCTTAACGCTCTGTGCCGTAAGATTAAGAAAGGTTCTGTCATTGGGCGCAAGCTGTCTGTAATATTCCTTGTTTATGTATTCGGGCATATTTTTTCCTCCTGTCTTTTATTGTGTCATAGCTGAAATATCTTCCATTGTTGCATCTTTGGAAAACCGCTTAAAATATCCCATAATATCATCATAGGTGAAATTTCTTTCCGAACAGAACTTGTCCATTTTTGCGACCTCTTCTGCATGAATTTCCTTTTCAACCTTTGCAATTTGAGCTTCAATGAGTTTCGTTCTGTTGGCAACGGACTTCTCATTTTCAATGGACTTTGCAAGCTTCTCTTTCAGAAGTTCACGCTTTTCGAAAAGCTTATCCATACGATCAACGGGTGCAGTTTCTTTCTTTGGTTCGTGCTTTTCATCGGCTGAAACAACATTTTCTGCCGAATTTCCGACCTCATTTTCTTTCATAAATTCATTCATCATAAGTCACCCCGTCATACTTCCTCAAAGCCGCCGAGATCATCAAAAACAGCTTTGTCCTGCTCCTTATTTCTGCGGTATTTGTCACCCGTAAAATAAAACTCTCTGACACAAACATCGGTCGTTGTTCTTCTTATCCCTTTTCTGTCAACATAATCCCCCGTAACAAGACTGCCGTTTATTGCGATCATATTGCCCTTTGAAAGGTGCTTGCAAATTCTTTCGGCTGTTTTGCCCCAGACTGTGCAGCGGATAAAATCCGTTATCTTTCCGCCGCCCGAAAATCTTTCAACAGCTACCTTGAAATTGACTGCAAAACCCGCCGCACTTCTTACGGGTCTGAGTGTAAGATCTGTTGCGATCCTGCCCATTATATTTACGTTGTTCATAATAACTCCTCCTATTTCTGCGTTATCTCGCATTGTTATCTTTATTTTTGTTGTTTTCCTGTGTTTTGTCGGGGTGCTTTTCGGCATACTTTATCTGAACCTTTTCAGCCCATTTCCCGATATTTTCTACAGCATCAATAAATGCCTTGTCCCTGACCGCATCAAGAGTGATCGTTGCCTTACCCTCGGAAAACTTTGCGGAAACGGTCACTCCCTCTTTCTGTGCTTTCTGAGTGATATTGAATCCCGTTTTGGAATCTGTGTTTATGAATGCCTTGTTTTGAATTTTCCCGTACTCATTTTTATTGAAAAATTTTACAGACTTTTCGGTAGCTTTTTCGGGAGCATTTCCGACATCGTGAAATTTTTCTGCGATCCTATCAGCAATTTTGTTTGCCGCCTCCGCAATAGCGGGACTCTGTTCAGCAGTCCCCTTTAACGCTTCAATAACGGTGTTGTGGTTCTGATCGGGTTTTTCATTTATAAGACAGCTTACAGCAAATTCTTTCATTTCATTCACAAGCGACCTGTCACCGCCGCACATGATCTCCGCAGCTTTCAGAGCAAGGTATTTGAGATTTATCTGCTCGTTGTTGCTTACAACCTTATTTCTGCCGCTTTCCTTTGCATCATAAACCGCCTTGTCAGCGTGTTTGAACTCCTCATTGAAAACCTTTCTTGCATTTTCGGGCGTAACTTCTTCCTGCGGAGCCATTGTGTGAACACCCATTGATACAGTTACCTTGACATCTACGGGCTTACCGTCATTCACAATGCTGTGGACCTTGTTTTCAACGGTTTCCCTGAGCCTTTCGGCAATATCCAATGCGATTTCGGGTTCGGAATTTATAATGCAAACCATTTCCTCGCCGCCCATTCGGAAAGCACAATCCGCACCTGCTCTTGTGCCCTCCTGCAAAACATCGGCAACGCCTTTGAGGATAATATCTCCCGCATCATGACCGTATGTATCATTTATATTTTTGAAGTGGTCAATGTCGCACATAACGATGTTGACCGTCTTTCCGTCATTAAGGCTGCCGCACATTGTATTGGAAAGATACTCGTTCAGACCCTGACGGTTTTTCAGATGTGTAAGCTCGTCTGTGATCCTGCCCTGATGCTCAAATTCCTTTTTCAGAGCAAGCTCAACGGTATTAACTATCTGACAGCCCTGACGGAAATTGTTGTAATCGGCAGGAGTAAAGCCCTCCGACTTTTCCGCAACAATAACGCCCACTGACTTTCCGCCCGATGATACAAGGGGAATGACCGCTTCTTTTCCGTCGCTGAAAGTGTCTTTGCTTTCAAAAGCATTTTTCAGCTTCTCTGCACTCTGTTCGTCCTGCCAACTGCGGTAATCTCCGTGCGAAAAAAATTTGTCATTGGTGCTGTCATAGCAGTAAAATGTTGCCTTGTCGCAGTCAGTAAGCTGCTTCGTGACCGATTCGATCTCGTTCATAGTGTTTTCAAGTGACTGGCTCTCTGTGATTGCCGAAATGAACTTGTTCACCGTGTCGATCTGATTTTCAAGCTCCCCGAACTTGCTTTCAAGCTCGGCATTTTTTGTTTCAAGGGCAGCCACTCTCGCAAGCAGCGCCCGTAATTCCTGTTCGCTCATTTATGTTCCTCCGTTCAGACAATGTAATTTTCATATTCAAAGCTGTATTCCTCCGCAGCGTCCCCCTCGATAATTGCTTCGGCAATTTTATCAAGTGTTTCCTGAAGCGGTTCAAGAAACTCGCAGAATTTATCGAATGCCGCCCTGCTTTCAAAGGTGTATTCCGCATCTGTTCCGTAAGCCGATTTTTCATCATCGGCAGTGGGATAGATACAAGGCATATTCACAAAAACAGCATCAAAAAATTCCTTTGTCCGCTGCTCTCCGCCAATGCCGTAAATGCGGATATGCACATTGCGCTTTTCTTCAAGAATGAATAATTTCATCAGGCATTAACACCGTCCTTTCTGTTGTTTTGGCTGTTCTTGAAATCAGCCTTTTTCCGCTTCATTTCTTCTGCCTGCACCTGCTTGTTTTTAAGCTCGGTCTGTGCATTGCTTTTCAACTCGCAAAGCTTCTGCATAAATTTATTTTTGTTGAGCTGTTCCTCTTTGAGCCGTATCTGCTCTTCAATAAGCCGCTTGGCATATTCCCTGTCCTGCGGTTCGATCTTTTCCCACTCGGATTCGGGTGTCACGATAATTTTCGCCTTGCCGTCAACAAGCTCCTTGCGCAGCTTTTTATCCCTTGACCACTCGGAAATCGTAGTCCAGATATTATCAAAATCAAAAGGTATCCTGCGGAAAGTATCATTATCAAGCCGATCATAATCCCTGTCGTTTTTCATAATGAAGAAATATACATTGTCCCCATGTGTGACCTCCAGAACCGTTTCGGGGATCATAGCCCTGTCACGAAGGTATCTTCCCAACGAAAGATTTGTGAGCTTGACTTCATCATATTCGGCATCTTTTCCGACAACCTCGGTGAGGTCATCTTCAAAGGTTTCAAGTGCCGTGTTTTCGGGAACATTATAGTCAAACCAGCAGGAAAATTTCGTACATATTCTCCGTCTGCGTGGATATACCCTTATTGTGAATTTCATTTTACACCTATGGATATATTCCTCATAAGCATTGATAAAATCGCCGTCAAAGGGTATATTCTCCGACCGGACATATTTCAGAAAATCCTTGTAATACGGCTTTTTGTACACCGCCGTAAGATATGCAATGTCCTTTATATCAAGCAAAACACATTCCTTTATTGAATACTTCTGCGGCTTTTCACCCCTGAGAAGCTTTTCGGTAAACTCTTTCAGATCATTGAAATCTCCGCTTTCAAGCGCATTGGTCAGATCCTCTTTCCTGAGCTTTTCAAGAGAATATGTTTTGTTTTCTTCCGTAACAGCCGCAAATTCCATATTGTTTTCGGTCAGCATCGCAAGATATTCCTTGTCTTTCAGATGAACAAATCCGTCAATGATAACCGTGTATTGGCTGTCATAAAGAGCCAGCGCAGACCGAATATCTATCTGCTGGATCTCGTCATATTTCTTTGAATTTACAGCGCACATAAGAACATTCCTGATGATATTCCCGTTGAATTTATCTTCGTTTTCGTCATTGCCCTGCTCAACAAGAATATTTTCGACCTCTGCGATCTCATCGGCGTAATTGTCGCAGTCAGACATTATGCGGATAAAGGAATCATCATCAATATATCCGCCGCCGTAAAGGATAAGCAGCGAAGCGAGAGCAGGAGAAAACTCCTTTGAAGCAATTCCCGTCTTTATGTTTTCGGGAAGTCTGCGGACTTCTATGTTTTCGGGCATATCCACACCGAAAATGTGGGCAATGAACATATCCCGCCAAAGCTTTTCTTTCATCTGAGAAGAGCCGCAGTATTTGTACAGATTGACTTCTTTCATCAAATCATCATTCCTTTCTGTTAGAGTTTTGCGGTTTGTGAAGCAAATCGAGGCGACAGCCGAAGAAGCAAAACTCGGAGCAAAAAAATCTTTGATTTTTTGTTATGCCTCCCGAAAATTAACGTACTTTCCGTTTATGCTCATAACATACTTTATTTTCATCGGATTGCCGCCCACCTGTTTCCTGACCTTGTAGAAAGGCTTGCCCTCAAGTACGTCTTTTACATTGGCAGCAGTTATGGTTATGGAATTGAATCTATCTTCCTTCCAAATGGAAAAATCGCATTTATCCCTGCCTGCGCTGCAATAGAAATTCTTTTCGCCCTCATATACATCACCGCCGCATTTCGGGCATTTGCCGAGAGAGATTTTCTCTGTCTGAACTCTTTTCAGATTGACATATTTTCCTGTGTCATCAAGCACATATTCAGATGTGTAGAGCTTTCCGTCCTTGGATCTTGCTCTGAGCTTTACAGACTTTCCGATAAGCAGATTTTTCATATTGTCTGCCGAAATGTTGTCCTCAATGAATTTGTCATTCTTCCAGACAGTAAAACCGCAGCCGTCCTTACCCGATTCGCAGTAGAAATTCTTCTCACCCTCGAAAATATTCTTTCCGCATCGTGGGCAAACACCGCCAGGCTCACGCCTATTTGGATTACAGTATTTCAGCGGTTCTCTGTGCCTTGAAGGATTTTTTTCATAATTTACAACAGACGTAACAAACGCCTTTATTTCATCAAGAAATTTTGCCGAATCAAAGCCCTTTTCCTTGATATTATTAAAGGTCTGCTCCCACTCCGCAGTTCTTTCAAGGGATTTAAGACTTTCGGGCAGCGAATTTACAAAATCTCTGCCCAATGGAGTTGAAACGATATTCTTTCCTTTTCTCTCCGCATAGCCCACTTCGATAAGCTGTTCAATAACATCTGCTCTTGTGGCTTCCGTTCCGATACCTTTTCCCTTGACCGCAGTTTTCAGAAGCTCATCATCAATGCGGTTGTCGATATTGTTCATTACCGAAAGCAAACTGGCATCGGTATAGTGTTTTGGCGGCTGAGTTTCACACACCTTGATATGAATATCTTTGGGAATGAATGTACTGCCCTCGGCGAATGATAATTCGGAAGCATTTGCTTCATTGGCTTCGGTATCGTATGCTTTCCAACCAAGCTCCAAAGGTTTGATAGTTTTCAACTTGTATGTAATATCATTGCACCAAAATTCATAGCTTGTTTCTTCGTATGAGTATGGCTTATCCAAAGCGCAAAGCAGACGATTGACTACGAGATGATAAATATTTCTCTCACGCTCGGTAAGTCTGTCAAGGCTGTCCGTATTTTCTTCGGGGATAATGGCGTGATGATCGTGACCCTCCATTGCCTTGTCATTGATGATCCTACTGTCAAAATTGAGAGCCTGTCCCAAAAGCTTTCGGCTGCGCTCGGAATATTCCTCACGCTCAACCATTTTGCTGACAACAGTAATTATCTTTCCACGCATATCCTCGGAAATGTAGTTACAGTCGGTTCGGGGATATGTTGTAAATTTCTTTTCATAAAGGCTCTGCGCCGCTTCAAGGACTTCCTTTGCGGTATATCCGTACACCCTGTTCGCTTCCTGCTGCAAGGTAGTCAGACTATGGAGAAGCGGTCGGTTTTTGCTCTTATTTTCCGTAACGGCAGACTGAACATTCATATCTGTACCCTTGCTTGCCGCAAGCATCTTTTCCGCTTCGTCCTTTGATGCAAATACCTGTTCGGAAACCGCACCGTTATCTGTTTCAAGACGGTATAATGTGGATTTTGAAAACTTTTCAATTTCATTATCTCTCTGGGCAATAATTGAAAGCACGGGAGTTTTCACTCTTCCTACTCTGTGAGGGTAGTTATCCATTACACCGTAAAGGCGGGATAAATTCATACCGATAAGCCAGTCCGACTGCTCCCTCGCAAATGCAGCTTCATACTCACCGTCAAAATTGCTGTCGGGCATAAGATTTTCCATACACTTTCTGATTGCTTCATCGGTCATTGAATTGCACCAAAGACGATAAACGGGCTTGGTGCATTTATTCGCATGATAAATGTGACGGAAGATAAGCTCACCCTCACGCCCTGCGTCCGTTGCGCAGATTATTGACTCCACTTCGGGAAGATTTATGAGCTTTGCAATTATTCTGCGAAGTCCGTTTGTACTGACACATTCGGGGAAAAGCTCAAATGTTGGGAACATCGGCAGCTCGTCCAGTTTGTAAGCCTTGCTGTACCCGTAATCCTCGGGCATTCCCAAACTGTAAAGATGTCCTCGGGCATTGACAACGTAATATCCATTGCATTTATAGCAGAACTCCTTTCCGTCATATTCTTTCTCGTTTGCGCCCACAACTTCTGCTATTGTTTTGGCTGTGGACGGCTTTTCGCTTATGATTAGCTGCATAGAATCAGTCCTTTCTTGAATGTTTATTTGCCTCTTGACAGATAATCAGATTACTTTTCTTTTCTCCCGCCAGTCTGTTTCAGCCTGTTCTTACTATGCTCCACCGCAAGCAAGGCAGCGGAAAGCGATACAAACATCGCAAGATGCAGCTTGCTGTCGTCCCATATTTCCTCAATAAGAGATTCTTCCGCCTGTTCGGTCTCAGACCGTTCAGGCGTATTTTCTTTTTCGTCCTGCCACCTGCGCCAGCTGACCGCACCGAATGCCAGTACGGTCAGAATAATAATTGCAAGCACGGGCTTAAACCACTCTTCCTTTTTATTTTTACCTATCCATACTTTCACTTTTCCAAACGGATTATTCATTGCTCTCCTCCCCGCCTATCGGCGTACTTACGCTCCAGTAATTGTTGGGTATCTCTCCGCTGTCAATAAGCTTCTGATAAAACTCCCACGCTTTTGCATTATCCGAAGCACCGAATTTTCGGAAATCGGCTTCGGTAATATCCAGCTCCTTTTTTATGAGCTTCATATATTCCTCAATAAGCTTTTTAAAGCTCTTCTCATCAACGCCGTTGGCTTCCGAATCGGTTATTTCCATAATCTTTTTCCGAAGCTCATCTGCCGTCAGGCAATCGCCTATCTCACCGGTCAGATTGTCGTGATCTCCGTCACAGTAATACTCCCAGGACTTATCGACAAGCCGACGCTTGCAGTTTTGTCCGCCGCAAAAATTATGGTGCGTGACCTCCGAGGTTATCTTTATGAACTCCGTTTCCTTAAGGAAATTCATTATATCCTGCGGAGTGATGTTAAGTATCTGCTCCGCATCGGGATCATTTTCATCTGGAGCTATTATGTTCATTGATTTATAAAGCGCAATATAAGCAAGAAGCTCCTCTGCGGATAATGAGCTGTTTATCTCAACATTTCCGAATTGATTTGTTCCAACTATGGGCATTCCCGTAAATTCTGCCGAGTCTGCACAGCCGTTTGTGCCGCCTTTATTCTTGGTTTCATAATGCTGCCGCTTTGTTTCGGCGGACATTGAATCATCAAGGCTTTCCATAAGTGCGTTATACTCTGCAAGAGCCTGCGGCATTGCCGCATCAATGGCTTCGGATATTGCCCTGCTCATTGCCTGAGCTATCGCAGCACGTTCCCTGTCATTTTTAGCCGCCGCCATACTTGCGGAAAACTGCGACCGGATCTCGCTGACTATATTTTGACAGTATTCGCTGAAGAATTCCGAGAAGCTCAGATCGGGTGCAGGATAATCGTATGTACCGCCGTACCAGTCACCGTAATTCAGATAGTAATATGCCTGGGAAACGTCCATAAAGTTTTTTATCATTTTTGTGTAGCCGTCAATGACCTCTGCGTTGCTTTCGGCAGTATATTTTCTGTCATCTTCCTCACCCTCATCACCTGCAAGAGTGTAATCAAAGGGCGAGAGCCAGCCGAAAAATGCTGCAATTACAGCAAAAATTATGATAACAATAATGATTGGAAATGCTGCCGCAGCCGCACCGCCGCCTATAAGAGCCTTTGCCGCTTTTTTCTTCACATAACGCTTTCCCGCACCCTTTGCGGAATTTGAAACAAGCTCGGGATTGTCCCTGTTAAATTCAAGAAACATTTCCTTCTGCTTGTTTTTACGCTTGGTCTGCATACGGTCCGCATAAAATGACTTCTGCTTTTCCGCAACTCGCTTATTATGCAGAAAATTTCTGCGCTCCTCACGGGACATATCTTCCGAAATTTCCTCATTATCCGAAATGCGGTGTTCGACCCTGTGCCGTTCCTTGTCGGGATCAACATATTTTGTTCTGCCATTGGCTTTGTGTTCTTCAACGAACCTTTTGTCCTTTTCGGAACTCTCGCCTTTCATAATTTTTGCAACAAATTTCTTGGCTTCGACAGCGGCAAGAGTTGCTGAAACATCGGGAACAGCCGATTCGACGGAAGCCGAACCGCTGACAGCATTTCCGATAGTCTGTGCTGTATCACGCAATCCATTTTCGGAAAGCGCATTTCTCACAACAATATCCGCAGCAACCTTGCCAACCTCACCGTGCGCAAGCTTTCCCGCAATATCCGCAGTCTGAGAAATGTTATCAAGAACACTGCTCTTTTCGGCATTTTCGTGCTGCTTTCTGCGGACATTTTCCCTGTGCTTTTCGTAAGCTTGGTTTACAGCAAAGCTGTGCCGTTCATCGGATTTTTCACCGACAGAAATATTTTCCGAATTGCCAGTAAAACGGCTTTCAAAAGAAGGTTCCCTGTTTTCGGGTTTGTTCTCCTTATTTTCAGAAAATACATCAGCAGGAATTTCAGACGTTTTTTCCGTTTCGGTTTCATCGGAAATCACCGTTGCCGTATTCAGCATTATGGCTTCTTTATTCTGCTGTGCAAGGAATGCCGCACGTTTCATTCGGAGAGCTGTTTCGGGAGAAATGTCGTTTTGATGTTCGGGTATTTCAGATCGCTTTTCCAAAGGAATTGTGTTGCCCTTTTTTTCACAGTCTGAACATAAATTCATTTCAACAGATTTTGCATTTTCGGTTGAAACGGTTTCTTCTTCCGAAAAATATTTTGCCGAAGAAATATTACGAGAAATACTCTCATTATTCATCTGACGAATATACTCTGCCCTCTGCATACGCTGTGCGGCTTCGGAAGGAATAACCGAATTGCTCGTATTAGCCTTGCTTTCAGCATTTCCTTGATGTATAAAATTGTGAATATCAGGTTTTGCGGAATTATTCTTAAAAGTTGTAGGTTCGTCCGAGTTTGTATTATTCACCAACGAAGCACTCACATTTTGCGCTGCGACAGTACCGTACCCGTGCTTCACAACTCTGTACTTTTTCCTGTCAATCTGCCTTGCCCCAAAGGTCACGCTCTGCACCTTTCTCTTATCAAAAGAGGAAAGGGAGTGCTTTTCATCAGTATCATTTTTGCGGTCAACTGTTGGCATAAAACATCTCCCTCTCTTTCGTTATGAAGCTTCCGCTTCCTTTTGTGCCTGCTCTTCCTGAAGCATTTTTGCGGTCTCGCTGAAATTGGTGGTCATCATCGAATAAAGCTTGGTATCCTTGGGGAACTCATCATAGAACGGAATCTTTGTCTTTCCGCCCAGCACCAAAATTCCGTGTCCCTCAGGTGTATCATTCACATACTGAATTTCAGAATCTGTGAAATGAAGAATGTCCTGAAGCTTTGCCGCAACTGTGGGGTTCTGCTTTAAAAGCACAAGAAATTCTGAGTTACTGAGCATTGAACGTGACTTATCATCTTTCAGCAGATCTTCAACATTCTGCGTAATGCCCGTCAATACACCGCCGTACTTTCTCGCACGTTTCCAAAGCATTCTCAGATAATCAAGTGAATACTCGTCCTGGAACAACAGGTGTGCTTCATCGAAATAGATGTATGTCTTTCTGCCCTTATCTCTGTTCTCGGAAAGCCTGTTCCAGAAGTAATCAAGGATAAGCAGCATTGACTGCGTTTTCAGATTTCCGTTAAGGTCACGAATGTCATAAGCAATAAATCTGCTCTTTGTATTGACATTGGTCTGATTGTCGAAATACTTTGCCGAACCATTAACGTACATATCTACGGTAATTATCAGCTTGTCTTTCATATCTTGATTGATGTTCTCAGTCTCTTCTTTCATACATTCAAGGAATGTTCCCAGAGTAGGCATATCCGCAGGATCAAGGGTTGTAAGAACATTGGATTTTGCATAAGCCTTACGAACGCAGCGGTCAACAAAGGATTTTTCCTGTGCGTTCAGTGGGTGCTTGCTGTCCATACACGAAATGAATGATGTGAGCAGCTGGCACTTGTCGGCAATAATGTCGATCTCTTCATCTTCAAGAAGTCGGAAGTCAAAATCAAATGGGTTGATATGATTCTTGGAACCGTTGCTGAACTTGACTACCTCACCGCCGAATGCCTCCGCCAGCTTCCAATATTCACGCTCGGGGTCAATTACAAGAATGTCTGCGTCCTCATAGCCGAGGAAAACATTGACGATCTCTCGCTTGACCGTGAATGACTTACCCGAACCCGGGCAGGCAAGAACAAATCCCGATGGATTTACAAGCCCTTTCATACGGTCGAAAAGAATAATGTTGTGGGACAGCATATTCAGACCGTAGTACACGCTGTTCTCCATCTGCATTTCCTTAACGTTGAAAGGAATGAATATCGCCACCGATTCCGAGGGCATTGTACGCAGCCAGTCGAATTTTCTCTGATAGCCCACAGGTAAACAGTCACACATTCCGTGCTCCTGCTCCCACGCCATTTCGCCCTTTATGCAGCCGCTTCTTTTCAGAGTGCTTTCGATAATTTCAAGGTTATTGTTAAGCTCCTCATAGGATTCCGCCTTGATAAGTATCTGCATATTGGTCATAAAAAGCTTCTGGTCCTTCATTGTGATCTTGTCATAAACCGACACCATTGCATCACGCTGATTTTTTATGCGCTGGGGCATCTGATTGCTGAAATTACCGTGCTGCGCCGCCTTGACCTCACGCTTGGCCATATCCGTATCAATAGCCGTTATCTGATGCTGAACAAGTTTACGGGCTTCGGCGCTGTCATAGGTTTCGATGTTGGTCGTCACCATAATTTCAATGCCCGTTGCAAGAAGCTCGGTCAGAATTTCCGAGGTTGCCGTACTCGGATATTCACGAATATATATGGTCTTGGCATAAGTGTTGTTGAACATGAAATAGTCTTTTTTGAAGTCAAAATAATCGGGAGCGCAGTACAGCTTGTCAATGCCCTTTGCAAAATCCTTTTCGGTAAGCTGCGGAACAGGCATATCGTCCGTTCCAACAAAAAAGTCCTTGAGCATTTCCACACGCTCCTGAGAAGTGAGAACACGCATATTTGTATTCCCGATACGATTAAAAGTGTTCGTTGCAGTTATATCCAGCGACTTGAATCTGCGTCTTGCTGTTTCCTCATCGGGTGCTTTGATAGTCAGAGTTATGTACATATGCTTCTGAATTGCGTTTTGACCCTTGCGGATTTTTTCTTCAAGCACTCTCGAATTGAACTCATACCGATATTCAAAAAGGTCATCTGCCTTCTGAGGGAGCAGGGTTTTCTTCTTGAAATCGTCAATGTTTATGCGGCTGTTCCAGCAGCAGATCTGACAGTCAACGGTATCATCGAGAATTGACAGAAATTCAATGTATCTTTCAAGGTACATATACTGCTGCTCTTCGTCCGAAAGATTGAAGTTTATATCATCAAAGGTGTAAGCCTTGGAGTACATTTTCCTGCCGAGAAAAAATATATCATCGACAAGGATTTTCTTGTAAGGAATAGTGTTCAGGACTTTTTTCGCAAAATCCTTCTTCTCCTTTTCCTTTGCCACCTTCTGACTGCGCTTGTCCTTTTTCTTAGGCTTATTGGCTTCAAGCCTCGCCGCATCACGCTCTCGGGCGTTCATATTTTCCCTGACATCATCGTTATTTTCGATAATGCCACGCTTGGGTCTTGTTCTGCGGGTTATGGCAAGAAAAGCAGCTGCCAATGCGATTATGGCAGCAGGAACACCCACAACAGCGGGATTATTCTGCACAAATCCCATTACCCCATTCGGAGTTTCGGGAACTGCAACAACTTCCGTAACATCAGCCACCTCAATAGCCGTTTCTTCAACCTCGGTTATTTTCTCTGCTTCAATTTCAGCAGTTTCCGAAATCTCCGTTTCCGATAAAATTTGCTCGGTAACAACAGCCGCTTCTGTAACAACAGGCTGTGTTACTGCCTCGGTTTCAACAGTAATTTCTTCCGTGATATCGATCTCACTCATTACCTCCGATACTCCCTCGGCAGCTATGCTCGATACAAGTGCTTCGGCATCAATGCCTTCGGGAAGTGAAAGAGAGGTTTCCACACTTTCGGTTTCCGTGATTGCTTCTTTCGTCATTTCATCTGTGTCAGAAACTGCATTTTCATCAACTTCACTGACAGGTACAGCGGTAACGCTTTCCGTAAGAGCCGTTGTTCCCGTTACTGTTTCATTTTCGTTCAAAGGGTTCACCTCTTCTTTCGTTTCATATTTTTCTTTTCAGCTCTGCGATCCTCTTCAAGCCGACGGATATATATTTCCCTGACAGCATCGTGTATCTGCATTTCTTCGGGAAGATACTCCATTCTTCTGCGCTGATTGGAAACATAAAAATCCATGACCGTGGCTGCAATTTTCTCAAATCCCATTCCGTTGTATTTCAGAAATCCCACCGCAGCAAGCGGTGCGATCTCAAAAATAGTTATATACACAAGAATGTCCGTGGAAATGAATTTGCTGCCCACAAGAAATGTGAGGACCGCAAGAGCTATCATAAGTACGG
Organism: uncultured Ruminococcus sp.; assembly: GCA_964619105.1. Classification (GTDB taxonomy): domain Bacteria; phylum Bacillota; class Clostridia; order Oscillospirales; family Ruminococcaceae; genus UMGS363. The sequence goes on along the minus strand of CAZUDC010000001.1, from coordinate 8,196 downwards.
AGCAGATAAGCTGTCGGCTGTTCATTCCGAAGAAAAACTGCTCCTTGTACTCGGTTACGTCCTGTGGTACATCGGCTTTAATCATCGGTATCACCAAATTCCAACTGTTCAGACTCATCTGTATCATCAGAAACTGTAGGTGCAGTTTCGGTCTTGATACCTACCATCTCAGCCTGTGTATTGCTGTGATAATGCTCGATAAGCCTTGCGATCTTGCCGTTGCAGGAGTTGTTCTCCTGAAGCATATCCTTCACCTTTGCAATACCGTCCAGTACGCCCATATCGTACTGTGAAAGGGACATAAGTGCTTTCATTGAAACCATAATTATTAACCTCCTAAAGCTCTCTTTGTTATTTCGCTTGCCTTTGAAACCGTGATCGCAAGCATAATTACACATAAAACAGGCGTTGCATACTGCATCATGTGCATAAGCAAGCCTTCGCTTGTAAGTCCGCTTGAAAAATCAAGGGTAAGATTATTGGATATTGCGTTGAATGCTTCAAAGCATATCGCAAGCACTCCCCACTGCATTGACACGGCTGCGAAATTCTTTATGAAAGAAATCCCCGTGGAACGTGCCTGACTGTTCACCAGCGTTGACAGTGCAACAGGCGAAATTGCCGTGAGAATCGCAGTTTCAAACACAACTCCCAGCATTGAAATTACGATAAGGGAATACATTACAAACATCAGAATTATGAGTATCAGCAGTATGAAGCTCATACAGATATAGTTGATGTCCAGCGTTCCCGGATCTATCGTTCCTGCCGTTGCTGCCGCTCCAAAGGACGAGCTTATGTTTGAAAATGCCGATGAAAAATCCACCGACTGTTTCAGCAGTCCCGAAACCGCACCCACAATGTTATCCACATTCTGAACGATAAGTGCGCTTATGACCAGCTTCATCGCTATCCTCAGCGCACCCTCTATTCCGCCGTGAAAGTCAATATTCGCACAATATGTGAACGCTTCCATACAAAAGAACAGCGTGAGCAGCGCCGTTCCTGCCGCTTCAAAAATATTTATCGCCGTTCCGCAGTTTGAAAGAACATCAAACCCCGAAATTGTCTGTATTACCGCCGCAAAGCCGTCCGATTCTGTCTGTAACAGCTCCTGTGCTTCGGTAAATGCCGTTTCCCAGAAGCTTGGCTCCGCCATAGCATCTTCCTCCTCTCATATTCCGAAACAGAGTCCGTAAAAACGATCTCTGCCTCGGATTGTGGTTCGATTTTCGTATCAGTTTCCGCCGATTGAAAGAGATGCGGGAATAATAGCACCTACCGCCGCAATGATTGCACCGCCGATAAGGGTCTGAAATCCTCTCGTCTTGCCGTCTGCGTTATCGTCCTTGAAGCCTACACCTGTCTGTATGCCGCCGACCACCGCAACAAGAGAGCCGAGTGCGATAACACCCGGACCGAGTACACCCATAATTGCGTCGATCATTCCCTGTGCGTCCGCACCGTCACCTGCTGCGTGAACGTTGAGGGTACACATTGAAACCGCCGCAGGAAGAACAAGTGCCGCTCTTCCGAGCTTTGTGTTCATCGCCCTGCCTGCCATATTTGCTGCCGTTACCATTGCCTTTGCACCAACGTCCGTAACTGCGTCCTGTGCTTTTTCGATTGCTGTTCTGATCTTGTTCATTTAAGAACACCTCCATAAAAATTTTTGATTGGATATATATATAAACAACATACTCTCAGCCGACATTCAGCACGTTTTCATTACTTTTCTTTGCGAGAGGTCAGCCGATTTCCTTTGAATGCAAATAAAAAAGGGACTTCAATCCATACGTTTCCGTACAGCTCAAAGTCCCTTGACTGTTACATATTCCCTTGAATATGCCTATTCGATTTTCAAAATATGCGGCTTCTGATACACGATAGTGATCTTGTCCTTGACCATTTTAAGAACAACATCATTGCCCTTTTTCAGAAGCTCCGATATGCGTTTCATCTGTTCATCGGTAAGCACTTGTTTTCTCCTTTCCATAGTAATGTGCATATACAGACGGCTTGTTTTCACGGAGAAGATCTCTGTAATAGTCCTGATCTTCAAGATATTTTTCCCTTTCCCGATAAAACGGGCAGTTCGTTTCTATCCGTTCTTTAAGGGCAATACAGCCCTCACCACATTTATCATTATCCGCAAAACAGCCTTTGCAGTTATTGCTCATATCATTTCTCATCTCTCCTTCTTGCTATGCAACAGTATATATTTCTGTGCAGTTTCTGAATTTTTCCCGTATTTCGTAAGGGATATCCGCCATAAGCTCTTCTTCCGTGACCGCTGGTTCTTCCGAAAATACACACCGAACTTCAACAATGTTTGAATCATCGGCAATTCCCGTGTCTATAAAATCACCCAGCTCAATATATTCCGTTTCGGGCATCGTAAACATATTATCCTCGAGAATATATATGTACGGATTGTCCCTGTCGTTCTGCCCCTCGGACGGTTTCCAATGCTCGCCAAGCTCCGCATATCTGGGGTGATTGGCAATATCAAATTTTGCCGTCAAAAACGGGTGCAGACCACGCACCATAACGATGCAGTCATTGTTATCCATTGTGGAAAGCTCATCAATAGTTGCAAGCTCCCGTCCGAGGATTGCGTTATTGTATGATGAACTGCCCTGCTTGCCTTTGGTCTGATTTATGCTCTGCTGGTCGATAGTTTCCTTGCCAAGCTCCTTGCTGAGATACTCATTTGTGAACTGGTCTTTTCCACCCAGATATATCATAGTGTCGCAGTTACCCGGCAGCTCCTCCCACGATTTCTCATAAAGCCTCTTCAACTGCGAGATATTTTGCAAAATGACCTGCGCCGATATTTCAAACTTTCGGCAGGTCGCAAGTATCTTTTCAAACTCGGGAATTTTACCGAGATTTGCGAACTCATCGAGCATAAAACGGACGTGAACGGGCAGCCTGCCCTTATACAGATTTATTGCTCTGTCATACAAGGTATCGAAAAGCTGCGTGTACATCATCGCCGCAAGGAAATTGTATGTGGTATCAGATGACGGAATAACAATGAAAAGCGCCGTGTACTCATCGCCCACTTCTTCAAGGTGGATATTGTCCGTGCAGGTCAGATTTCGCACATCGGGCAGCTTGAAATATTGCAGTTTTGTAGTTGTACTTATGAGAATTGACTGCATAGTTTTGCCCGCTGCCTGTTTAAACTCGTCGTAATATTGCACCGATAATGTTTTCGGATCTGCTTCTTTTCGCTGGTCAAATATGAGGTCAAGTTCGGATTTTTCTTCTTCCTTGCCCTCAATAACTTTCGCCTTATGGATAAGGTCAAGAACGCCTGCAAAATTCTGTTCTTCCTCTGTTCCCGTTTCTATGAGCAAAAAACATAACGATGAAAGAAGCAGCCTTGTTGCATCGTCCCAGAAGGGATCTCCGCCGCCTGCACCCTCTGCCTTGGTGTTCATCATAAAAACATTTATCATCTTTATGACGTTGTTTGCGTTGATCTCACCGTTGTAGTCACGGAGATAATGAAACGGGTTGTAATTACTGCTGTGCTTCATATCATTCAGATTAAAGACTTTTATCTTATACCCGTGATTCATAAGCATTTTTCCGCAAGCCTGAACAAGCTCACCCGAAGGGTCGGTAACAATGTACGATGTGTTGCACATCAGCAGATTGGGCTTCACGAAGAATCTTGATTTACCCGTACCCGAACCGCCGAGAATGACCTGATTGAGATTGAGCATAGGCTTTATTTTACCTGTTTCCTTGCTCTGCGAAACAATATCCTTTACCGATACTTTTATATTTGTATCGTGAGGAGCAGCCGATTTTTTCTCCTTTTCGGGCTTGGACTTTTTCTTTTTATCCGACTTTTTCATAGCCGCCGCTTCATTTTTTTCACGTTTTTTTCTGTCAAGAACAAGCATAATATCCGATGCACAGATAACGTTGTTGTAAAAATCATTGGTATCTGCAATTATCTCTTTTTCGGCTTTGCTGCCCCAACGTGCCGAACCGTGTTCGCTGCCTTTTCTGTGAAAACGCTTGCCGTTTCCCATAAGAACATACATTATGAGGATAAGGCTTGCAAAAAATCCGAGAATCGCAGATTTTGCTGTTATGCCGCCACTTAAAGAATGGAAAAATCCATTTACCGATGCTTCATTCAGATAATCCTCCGAATGTGCAAGCAGCTCAAAAATCCGTATCTGCCCGTTATCCCCCGATGACAGATCAAGCATATATCCCATAAACATCACTATGGGCATAGCAGCTATACAGCCGATAACCACGGCATAAAAATACGGTGAGATTTTCTTTTCGGGAGCACCAATATCAGCCATACATCAACGCTCCTGTCCAATATTTTTGATCGTTTCCGCAGCTTTTTCTCCGCCTGCTTTGATCTTTTCAAGCATATTTTTTGCACCTGAAATGAGTCCCGAAAGTGTCTGCTTTTCGGGGTGGAGAGCTTCCTGCTCCGCCTTGTCAAATGACTTACGAATATCCCCTATGACCTTTTCGGAAATACCCATTGCAAGAAGCTTATCGGTATCAGGCTTGTCAAGCGGCATCATTTCGGATTTTCCGTTATAGCTTATCTCCGCATATCTGCTTGTAAGCTGAGATACCGTCACATCGTCACCGATAGTTTTCGGCTCGGCTGTTTTCACAATTTCATTGGCTATAAGAGTTTTCATAACTACCGCTGCGGATATATCGTCCACAAGTCCGAATTTATCGTGCAAAGCTTTTTCAACGTCTGCAAGTGAGCTGTTCCTGTCAACCGACATATACTTGTATGCGTCCTCGCTCTCACGGATAAGCATTATCCCGTCATTGGTCTTGCAGTAACCGCAGTCCCGAAGCTCCGCATTTGATGTTTCAAATGGCGTTACACGCTTGCCTGATATTTCTTTTGTCTGCTCAGGCTCGGAAATATCTCCGTCACGATAACTTCTGACTATTTTATCCGCTATCTCTTTTGCGGACATTTCCGAATATCCCAGCTGCGAAAGTGCCGCCTGCACTTCCTTGACAGGCATTACGGGCAGTACCGCAAAGCTGTTTGTGTTTCTATCCATAATGCAGCATTTTGAGCCGCAGTCCTTGGGTATCTCGCCCGTCATACAAACCTTTCCCACAATGGACTGCGACAGCTGCGACTGTGCAAGATATTCTCCGATGTTGGGAATATCCGCATAAACGACCTCGGTCTTTTCCCTTGAAAATCCGAAAATTTCTTTCTGCGGTTCGGACAGCTTTTTATTTATGTCCTCCATAAGAATATCCGCCGTTTTTCCCGTAATTCCGTGCTCTTTGAGCGCAGTTCTCATAACCTCGGCATTATCAAGCTTCACGCTGATGATCTCATTCTTTTCCTTATTGAAAAGATTTACACGTTCCATACCCTGACCGTGTTCATACACCTTTGTGCCTTTCGCTGCGTGAGGGTGACGGGTGTTATATGACTTTGCCAGTTCTTCTCCGCTGCGTTCCTGCTTTATATTTCCTGTGCTGTCATATATGGAATATGACCTTTTCATATCAAGCTCGGTCTTAACGGATTTGCCGCCGTTGATGATCTCGCAGTCCGATCTGTCAAGTCGGATATAGTCCCTGCCCGATGTGTTCGGCACTCTCAGGAAATATGTATTTTAGTCGGACAGCTCGGGTACAAGCAGATTTTTCATATCCATTGAAATTGTATTGTCCGTAACGTCAATAAGATATTTCTCGCTTTCGGAAAGAGAAGCTTTGTATTCATCTCGTGCCGCACCGATTTTGTCCGAAATATCCGAGTTGCAGAAAGCTACTGTCCCCTGCTCGGTCTTGGCAAACTTAATGTCAAGCTCATCAAATTTTGCAAGCTCCCGTGCCTCTTCGTCGGTCACGATAAATGCCGAATATTCAGGGTTATCAAGCGGCGAAGTCTGCTCAAAGCGCACAACATCAATGTTATTGATTGCTTTAAGCTGCTGCTTAACCTCTTCCATTGCCTTGCTGTACTGCCCCTCAAACTCCTTGGGAACAACAGTCATATACTTTCCGTCATCGGTCTTAAATGCGAACATCGGAATGTCATAAGCGTTCATCACATCGGAAGTTATCCGCATTTCTTCCTCGCTTATCTTGTTATTGCCGTCTTTCAGAATAAATGCGTCGGGAGATTTTTCAATTTCCTTTGAAAGCATATGCTGTGCGGCAAGTGCAGAAAGATTTCTCTGACTTGCTGGGATTGCCACAAAAATATTGTTGTTATCCTCAATGCCGCCTGTGAAAAATGTTCCGCCCATTTTCTTCATTGCAGCTTCAAACTGCGGCATAAGTTCTTTGGGGACAGGCATATATTCAAAGCTCATTCCTGCCTGTTAGAGCTTATTGAAGCATTTTTTTGACAACTTTCCAATCTTAATTTTAGGTTGCTTCGGCGGTCTTGCGTCCTTTTTATACTGTCGGTTGCGCTCCATATTCGTTATAAATTCAAGCAGCTTCTGAATAAGTGAAGCGCATACCGAGCAGGCATCATCACCGATCATTACTCGGACACCTCGCTTTCGGTAATCTCTGTTTCGGGATAAAGGTCAATAATATCCGATTTTGTGCAGCCGTATGAATACGGTGACATATTGAACATCAGTGATGCGTCCGTATCAATATCCTTTTCAACCGATTTGCTCCAAAGGTTCGGGATATTCAGCTTCAGCACACGCTGTATTCCCACATTATCAAGAAAATATCCCGGGTGCAGTTCATCATAAGTATAGTCGGAATAATTATGCGATACCTCGGAAGTTGCTTTCAGAATATCCCGCTGTCTGACTGAAAGATCCTCATTTTCGCTTTCATAAGTGACCTTGTATCTTGATGTATCAATATACAGAAAGTGCGTTCCGAAAACAATGCTCCTGTCCTCGCCGTTATCCTCTCCGAATATTTCATTCTCGATATCCGAATAGCTGACCTTTCCGTTTTTATGGTCCTTTGCATAGTTTATTGAGTTTGATGTGTGACCGAAATTATAGTACAGTTCTTCGGAAGTTGTTCCGATCTTTCCGCACATCTCCTCGGCGATCAGACCGCTGCTTTCCGTCCAAACCTCCATAAGCTTATTGGGGTCAAGCCTTATGAGATAAATCGCCCTGCCGTCGATCTCACGGTTTATGTTTATGTCCTCATTGTAGAAGATCTCCCACATTTCGGGCTGAATAAGACCGTCCTTATCCAATCCGACAGTCCTTGCATAGTAGCGGTAATCGGGAAGGTCGGGGAATTTGTCCTCGTTGCCTATTCCGTTTTCAAACCAATCCACAAGAGCATTATGCTCTTGCTCTTCGGGGGTAAGCTCCGGTTCATTGCTCTGCATACAGCCGGTGAATATGAGCGGCAAAATTGCAAGTGCCGCAAGTGCTTTATTCTTCATCTCGGTGTCCTCCGTTATTTTTCTGTAATTCCATTATATCACATTCGATTTTCCAAAATCGTCAGCTTTTTACGGAGTGGAAACGTCGCCAAAGTGCGCCAAACGCTGCGAAACGTTCTCAAACATCACCTAAAATGAAGAATATTACGGGTATATTCATCGGAAGTTCACAGAATTTTTGTACCTGAATATTTTGTAAACTGTTTTGGGGCATAAAAAAGACGGCTGTGATTTGCTCCACAACCGTTTTTTCAAAGCTTTCAGATATTTTAAGCGTAAACAATGTTGTCAGAAGTTTCAGAGCGAGCTGCGTGGGGTGTTGTATCGTCTGTATATCCAAACACTACAACCGCATATGGGTGCAGTTCCGAGCCTAATTTCACTTTAGCAGCTAATTCGGGAATGTTCAATGCAAGCGTTGCGGAAACAAGATAGCAAGAACCAAGTCCAAGCTCCGTAGCAGCGAGAAGCATATTTTCTGCGGCACAAGCTGTGTTTGCAGCCGCCATTGACCGGGCATATGGGTCAGAGGACTTTTCGGCAGAAACTATTACTGCAACAGGTGCATTGTAAATCGGACTGTAATTTGGATTTGCGGACACCTTCATCAGAAATTCGTTTCCTGAATTCTGCATTACCATACGTCCTGCCGCAGACCATTCGTTCAATGTATCACTGTCAGTAACAACATTGAAAAAAACTTTGCCTGCTTTTGCAGCCATATTTCCTGCATTTACGATTTCGGAAATTTTCTCATGCTCAACGGCTTCCTGCCTGTA